>NZ_QSFR01000022.1:0-31127 GCF_003467925.1 Collinsella sp. AM43-1
CCTATTTGCTCAATGTGTTCGGCTGAGATCGGAAATCAACCCTTTTCAAAATTCTTGAAAATTGGGGCTTGCATCGCGTGGCGTTCCTTGCAATAATAGTCGAGTGCGAAGCGCACAGGACACGGTGGGTGTAGCTCAGTTGGCTAGAGCGACGGGTTGTGGTCCCGTAGGTCGAGGGTTCGAGTCCCTTTACCCACCCCAGTTCTTGCTTCGTGTTGATATCGGGTCGTTAGCTCAGTTGGTAGAGCAGGGGACTCTTAATCCCAAGGTCCAGGGTTCGACCCCCTGACGGCCCACCACACGATATCTCCTCTAAAGTCCGCTACGACGGACTTTAGCTTTGGGTCGTTAGCTCAGTTGGTAGAGCAGGGGACTCTTAATCCCAAGGTCCAGGGTTCGACCCCCTGACGGCCCACCCAATGTATGTTAAAGCGACTGGCTTAGGCTGGTCGCTTTTTTGTTGACCTCGCATGGGGTCGAACCCGTCGGGGCGCGAAGCTGAGGAAATGCGTAAGCATTTACCAACGCAGCGCGCAAGGCGCAAAGCGCCGCAGCGGCCGCCTGCAAAGCAGGCTGACCCCCTGACGGCCCACCAAAGCATGTTAAGACGGTCAGCGATAGTTGACCGTCTTTTTTGTTGACCTTTCATGGGGTCGAACCCGAAAGGGCACGGCCGCTTTCACAGATCGAGTCTACCCTGGGGATCGGTAAAACCGTCAGTACCTTCCTTGAGTTTCTTCTCGTCTGCCTTCACGCGACGCTCGAGCTTTTTTGTATCTTCGGCAGGCGGTAGGTTCTCAGGTACAATTCCGCGGTCGATGAGGCTGCCACGCACGCTTGTGTTGTTCTCGACGTGCTCTTGCTTGATCTGGTCCAGACCGTACAGGTCGTGTTCCTCGGCGTTGAAGGCCGTCATCGAGTTCGTAAGGTCCTTTGCTTTGATGAGAACATCGGCTAGCCCGTCCGCCAATGCCGAGCTCTTGGATACGCCGAGCTGTTGCTTCATTTCCGCCGTGCTTCTGCCGCCGAATAACGCTTCATCGCCCTTCGACTTGATGATTGCGAATCCTTTGGAGTCCACGCCGCGTTTGAACGCAATACCCGAGAGCTGTTTCTCTGAATCAGATAGCGAGTGGCGCGCCTGCAAGCGCTGAATCTCTGCGAAGCGCTGCTCTATGAGCTCTTGGCGGCGCGTCTGCACGGCGAAGTACGCCTGGGCGAGCGCGATCTCTGGCTTGTTTGAATCTCCGTTTTGGGCGATTAAATAGCATGCATAGCGCGTAAGCTTGTAGTCTTTAACCGCGCGAGCGGCGACACCGGCAGTTACCATTTTCGTGGTGTCACGAAAATGGGAATCAACTGGAGTTTTGTTTGTTTCGCACGAGACTTTTGCCCTCTTAACAACTTCGGCAAAGTTCTCCCATCGAGTGTACCCCATGGGTTCCATTAAATCGCGTGCGAGCCAATACTCAACGCCGTCTTCCACATTGGCGTAGCTATCAAGTTCGACACGCCACTTCTCGATATCTCTACTGTCCATATCTCCTCCTCGCTGATCTATTGTCTATGCGCGCTTTGCCCGCTCTGTACTCAGAATAAGGATACGCTGCCGTGCGGACACGAATGGGCCCCGTGCCACTTCGAGGTCACGGGGCCCATAGATATCGATTAGTTGTGCTCTGCTCTAGATAGGTGTCCAGTTTAATTCGATCGATAGTGCGAACCCAGGCTTTCGGTCCGCTTGCGCATGGCTTTGACCATCTCCGTTGCCAGCTGATTCTGCGATTGCAGGCGGGCGAGGGCTGCGATCTCGCTGTCATTGGCATGCGGCTTGCTCAGCGCAGTTGCCTCGTCTTTCAGGCTTTCAAGCTGTTGCAGGGCCTTGGATAGACCTGCTTCGGTCCTGTTGATCATGCAATAGGTGCTCATCGTGTGCTTAAGGCTGTGTGTCAGGCGTTCGGCATCTGTTGTGGCAATGCCATACTGAGGGAGGGCGATATCCATCGGAGCGGCCGCCTCGGGAGCGTCCAGCGCTGCTCGAGCTGCCGATGCGCCCGCGATGCGCCCGAATACGATGCCATTGGCACTCGACAAGCCGCCGATGCGGTCGGCGCCGTGCATGCCGCCTGTTGCCTCACCGCAAGCGTAGAGGCCCTCAACGCCCGTTTGCGCGGTCCTGTCGATTTTGATACCGCCGTTGGCGGCGTGGGCATACATCGCCACGCGCATCTCGTCGGTCGGCGCGATGCCGTGCTCGTCTTGTAGCCAGGTGGCAAAGGTCTGCACAAACTCGGGGACGTCCTCGCGGGGGAAGTCGTAGTGGAGCGCCAGGTCTTCGGCTCCCGCTTGGTCGATGGCTAGGTCGATAGCGCGAGAATCCAGACGCGAAGTGAAGGGACCATATCCGGAGCGTTGCTCGAGCAGATCGTTTAGCTTGCCGTCGGCAATATCGACCGACTGGTCGAACTTGACGTAGCGCCAGGTCTTCTCGTTAAATACAAGGTTTCGCTTGGGCTCGATGAAGCCGGGCATCATCTGCATGAACTCTATATTAGTAAGTGTTGCGCCGTGCGCCAGCGCGATGGCCTGCGAGGAGCTGAGCACATCAGCCGACGTAAGGCTGCGCTCGAACAGGCCGCTTGTGCCACCGGCTGCGATGATCGTGGCCTTGGCAGCAAAGGGCACGATTCGATTTTCGGTGAGGTCGTAGAGCACGGTTCCGGTTATTCTGCCGTTCGTGTCCTCAACAAGGTCGATAAGCTCATGGCGGGGGAGCAGGCGAATGCCGAGCGACTCGATCCGGGCTGTCAGAGCGTCCTCAAGGGGTTTGCGGGTGAGGCCGCGCCACATGCGCGTCTTGTGGTCAAAGCAGGGGATAAACTGCTTTTGCTGGGCGCTCTCGGCGCTTTGCGGACGCTGGAGCTCAACGCCCAGGTCTTGCTCGAGCCATTCAATTGCCTGGGGAATGCTGTGGACAAACGTCTGGACAAGATCGGGGTCGGCGACGCCGCCACCAACGGTCTGGATGGTATCGATAAGGTCTTGTTCGTCGTCTTCGTTAACGGGTCCGATAAGCCCCAAGCCCCAGGTTCCGGGGAAGAAGCTTGATCCACTCATAGTCTTGCCGGCGCTTGCCACAGTGACGGTTGCACCCGTGCGTGCCGCTTCGATGGCGGCGCAAAGTCCCGCAATGCCAGATCCAATTACCAGTACATCAGTCGATTCCATCGGATTCCTTTCTCGTCCGGCGCATTGTCGCACGGGTGATCGGCAATGGGGCCGCAAAGACTCGGCAAATCGGTAAAGGGCACATATGGCAGGTGGGCGTCATGGGCGTTCTGATGCTCCATTTCATCACATCTCGTATATCGCCCCAACTGATATATTGGCGTTAGCCACCCTGCAGCAGCGCAAACAAAAAGAGCCGCTACCTCGAAAGGTAGCGGCTCCAAAGCTCAACTATATGAGCATCGCGCGGGCGCGATTAGGCCTTGAGGGCCTCCTCGACGGCGACAGCGCAGGCGACGGTGGCACCGACCATGGGGTTGTTGCCCATGCCGATGAGACCCATCATGTCGACGTGCGCAGGCACGGAGGAAGAACCGGCGAACTGGGCGTCGGAGTGCATGCGACCCATGGTGTCGGTCATGCCGTAAGAGGCAGGGCCGGCGCCCATGTTGTCCGGGTGCAGAGTACGACCAGTGCCGCCACCAGAAGCGACGGAGAAGTACTTCTTGCCAGCCTCGATGCGCTCCTTCTTGTAGGTGCCAGCGACGGGGTGCTGGAAGCGCGTGGGGTTGGTGGAGTTACCGGTGATCGAGATGTCGACGTTCTCGTGCCACATGATGGCAACGCCCTCGCGGACGTCGTCGGAGCCGTAGCAGTTAACGGCAGCGCGGGGACCATCGGAGTAGGGGATGGTCTCGACGACCTTGAGCTCGCCCGTGTAGTAGTCGAACTGGGTCTTCACATAGGTGAAGCCGTTGATGCGAGCGATGATCTGAGCGGCGTCCTTGCCCAGACCGTTGAGGATAACGCGCAGCGGCTTCTTGCGAGCCTTGTTGGCGTTCAGAGCCAGGCCGATAGCGCCCTCGGCGGCAGCGAAGGACTCGTGGCCGGCCAGGAAGGCGAAGCACTCGGTGTCGTCGGAGAGCAGCATAGCGCCCAGGTTGCCGTGGCCCAGACCGACCTTGCGGTCCTCGGCGACGGAGCCGGGAACGGTGAAGGCCTGGATGCCCTCGCCGATGATGGCGGCAGCCTCAGAAGCGGTCTTGGCGCCACGCTTGACAGCGAGAGCGCAACCGAGGGTGTAGGCCCACTCGGCGTTCTGGAAGGCGATGGACTGGGTGTTGTTGACGATCTCACGCGGGTTGAAGCCCTTGTCGGTGCAGATCTGCAGAGCTTCCTCGAGGGAGGCGATGCCGTTGTCGGCGAGGCACTTGTTGATCTTGTCAGCGCGGCGCTCGTAACCTTCGAACGTAACAGTCATAGTTATTTCCCTCCCTTTCTACTCGTGAACCGGGAACACGCTGGCGACGGAGTGAGTCTCCTCGTCGGTGCGCGGGTCGATGTACTTGGCAGCGTTCTCCCACTGACCATAGTGGCCCATAGCGCCAGCGATGGCCTCCTCGGGGGTCTTGCCAGCCTTGACGGCGTCGGTGAACTTGCCGAGGTTCAGGAACTCGAACGCGATGATCTCGTTCTTGTCGTTGAGAGCCATGCGGGTGACGTAGCCCTGAGCGAGCTCGAGGTAACGAGCGCCCTTGGCCTTGGTGCCGAACATGGTGCCGACCTGAGAGCGAAGGCCCTTGCCGAGGTCGTCGAGGGAGGCGCCCACGGGCAGGCCGCCCTCGGAGAACGCGGTCTGGCTGCGGCCGTAAACGATCTGCAGGAAGATCTCGCGCATAGCAACGTTGATGGCGTCGCAGACGAGGTCGGTGTTGAGGGCCTCGAGGATGGTCTTACCGGGAAGGATCTCGGAAGCCATGGCGGCAGAGTGGGTCATGCCCGAGCAGCCGATGGTCTCAACGAGGGCCTCCTCGATGATGCCGTCCTTGACGTTCAGCGTGAGCTTGCAGGCGCCCTGCTGAGGTGCGCACCAACCCACACCGTGCGTAAGACCGGAGATGTCGGAAATCTCCTTAGCCTGGACCCACTTGCCCTCCTCGGGGATGGGTGCGGGGCCGTGGTATGCACCCTTGGCAACGGGGCACATGTTCTCCACTTCCTGTGAGTACTGCATGCCTCTCCTCTCTATCGTGTTGGCGTCCCGTCTGGGGGTCGTGGCTGGCGATTGCCGGGCGACCCTTCGAAAGGGACATGACATGCAGCCCCTATAATACCGCGAAATGCACGGAATATTCGGCGAACGGCTTAGTTTTCGTAGCGAGAAGTCCGGAAGTTTTAATTGAAACGGTTTAACTATATGTTCTGTGGTCGCGAACTTCCGTAGAGGGGGTTCGTCTTGGGCAAGCTTTTGGTCAGCTCTTGTATGCGTTGCGGGGTCTGACCTGTTGCAACGGTGCCGTTCGCCGCCCGTTTACTGCCTTTGGCCGCGCGAGTGTATTGTTTTGCGTGAATGTTTTGATGGCACGCTTCAATCGTGCTGTATTGGATGGCAAGCAGATCCCGGCGAAGGGGGCGCCATGCAGCGCGTTTGGAGAACGGTTACCGGCTTTTACCATGTCTGTGCCCGCGGTGCGGGCAAGCAGCTCATCTTTGAGGGCGATGAAGACCGGTGGGAGTTTTTGGAGCTGATGCGCGATTACTGCCGCGAGGCGGGCGTGACGGTTATCGCCTGGTGCCTTATGGGCAATCACGTGCATTTGGTGCTTGCAGATTACGAGGACGCGATGAGCGCGGCGATGCACCGGCTGCTTTTGACGTACGCGCGGCGGTTCAATAAACGCACGGGGCGCACGGGTCATCTGTTCCAGAACCGTTTTGACCGGCGCTCGCTCGATACCGACCGTTATCTAATGGCTGCCATTCGCTATGTTCACGCTAATCCGCAGGAGGCGGGTATCGCCCTGATCGAGCGTTATCCCTGGAGCAGCTTTGCCGAGTATCTGAGAGCGTATGACAACGATACGACGAGGGGATTTTCGGACCCTTCTTGTGTGCTCGAGCTCTTTGAGTCTGCCAAGGGGTTTCTGGATTATTCTCTGTCGATGGCCGATGGTTCCGATCCGGTGATTCACGATATGGATGAGACGGAGTGGGAGCGGCGTGCGTTTGCCGACAAGATGGCGAAGCGCCTGGGTGTTCCGCTCAATGAGCTCAAGACCGTAGCACCCGCGCGGCGAGACGGAATCATTTTCGCCCTGCACGATGGCGGCTACACGGTGCGCGAGATTGAACGGTATACGGGAATCAGCAAGAGTACCGTCTCTCGTATCGTGCGCGCTTATGCGCGGGTGAAGGCTCAGGCTGAGGGCTCGGAATAGAAAATGGCCGAACCACCCTTGTCAAGCGATTCGGCCAACAAAATTCTTAAGATTTGGGACAAATACTACTGATTATTTTGTCCCGTGAGCATGCCGTCGAGGGTGCGCCAGGCGAGCTCGGCGCACTTGACGCGGGCGGGCATGTGTGAGATGTCCTGGAGCTGGGCGGCTTCATCTAGGTCTTCCAGGTCCTCCTCGGAGAGCTTCTCGCCGCGGATCATAGCGAGGAAGAGTCCCGCCAAGCGACGTGCCTCCTCGACGGTCTCGCCGGTGATGAGGTCGGCCATGATGTCGGCACTGGCCTGACTGATGGCGCAGCCGTGGCCGGTAAAGGAGGCCTCCTCGATTACATCGTTCTCGACGCGCAGCTGCAAGGTGAGCTCGTCGCCGCAGCTGGGGTTGATGCCGTCGTGCTCGTGCGTGGGAGCATCCATCTCGTATTTATAGTCGGGGTGCGAGTTGTGCTCCATAAATGTGGTGGAGGTGTACAGATTACCCATTGAACGTGCTCCAAACGTGATGCAGGCCGGCGATGAACTTGTCGATGTCGGCCTTGTCGTTGTAGAAGGCCACGCTGGCGCGGCAGCAGGCAAGGTTCTCGACGCCCAGCCAGGTGAGCAGCGGCTGCGCGCAGTGGTGGCCGGCACGGATGCAGACGCCGTCCATGTCCATGATGCTCGCGACGTCGTGCGGGTGGATGCCCTTGACGTTAAAGCTCACGACGCCGTGGTGGTTGTCCCAGTAGATCGAGCCGATGATCTGAACAAAGTCGAGCTGCATGAGCTCGCCCATCAGGTAGTGGACGAGTGCCTGCTCGCGTGCCTGGATGTTCTCGTAACCCACCGTGTTGACCAGGTAATCGAGTGCGGCACCCGTGGCGAAGATGCCGGCGGCGTCCTGCGTGCCGGCCTCGAACTTCTCGGGGACGGGAGCCCAGACGGCGTCCTGCTCGGTGACCGAATCGATCATCTCGCCGCCGGTAAGCATGGGCGGCATGGCGTTGAGCAGGTCCATCTTGCCCCACAGCACGCCGATGCCCATGGGGCCCATGGCCTTGTGCGCACTAAAGGCAAAGAAGTCGGCGCCCAGGTCGGCCACATCGACCGGCATGTGCGGCAGCGACTGCGCGCCGTCGACGACCAGGTAGCCGCCGTACTTGTGCACGAGCTTGCCGAGATTCTTGACCGGGTTCTCGACGCCCAGCACGTTAGAGACCTGTCCCACGGCCAGGATCTTGGTCTTGGGACCCACCTTGGACAGAACCTCCTCGGTGGTGAGCTGGCCGGTCTTGGTGGGGTAGAGGTAGACGAGCTCGGCGCCGGTCTCGCGGCAGACCTGCTGCCACGGAATCAGGTTGGAGTGGTGCTCCATGATAGTGATGACGACCTCGTCACCGGGCTCGAGCACTGTGGGCGCAAAGCTCTTGGCGACCAGGTTGAGCGACTCGCTCGTGTTGCGGGTGAAGACGATCTCGTTGGCCTGTGAGGCGCCGATGAGGTCGGCGATCTGTTGGCGGACCTTCGCGATGGCGTCGGTGGCCTCGACGGACAGCGAGTACAGGCCGCGCAGGGGGTTGGCGTTCATGCGCTGGTAGAAATCGCGCTCGGCGTCGAGCACGCAGGCGGGACGCTGCGCGGTGGCGGCACTATCGAGGAAGGCGATCTCGGGATGCTGCTGGAACAGCGGGAACTGTGCCTTGTAGGGGTTGGTCTCGATGTCTACGGTAGGCCAGCCGCGCGAGGCCTCGTCGCTGACGTCGAGCTCCATGGGCTCGGGGGCAGTACAGGTGTCGCATTTAACGTGCTCGGTGTCGATCATGCGAGCTCCTCTTCAAAGTTGTCGATCAGGTTGTTTCCCAGGCGGACGACGGCTGCGCGGGTGCGCTCGTCGGTGGCGGAAAGCGCGGCGTCCTCCAGCTTGGCGCGGATGAACAGGTCCTCGGCGGCGTTTTGGTCAAGGCCGCGGCAGGCGAGATAGAACAGCTGCTCGTCGCGGACGTGACCGATGGTGGCGCCGTGGTTGCCGGCGACGTCGTCCTCGTCGCAGAGGATGACGGGGACGGTTTTGTTGTCGACGCCCTTGTTGGCGAGCAGTACGGTCTCGCGCTCGGTGCCGGTTGCGCCCTTGCAGCCGTGCACGAGGTCGATGGTGCCGCGGTAGACCTTCTTGGACGTGCCAGTCAGCACGCCGTTGGCGTCGATCTCGCACTCGGTCTTGCGGCCGCGGTGGCGCAGCTCGTAGTTAAAGTCGCGCACCTGTTCGCGTGCACCTAGGTAATCGGTATCGATCGTCACCTTGGCGGTATCGCCCAGCAGGTCGCCGGCAAGGCCGGTGGCGCTGGCGCCGGCACCCAGGACGGTGTGCTGCACGTTGACGCGCGCACCCTCGTCCAGGAACAGGCCGGTGTCGTCGAGCGCGATCCAGCTATCGTCGAGCGTCTGCGTGCAGGTCACGTTGACGATGGCGTACTCGTGGGAGCACACGCGTAGCACGGAGCCCACGACACCCTCGCCGGCAATGGGGGAGTCCAGGGCGATCTGCAGGTCGAGCGTTGCCTGCGGGCGGGCGACGACGTCGATGGCGGCGATGGCCGCGGCGGCATCGACACCGCTCACGCGCACAGCAACCGTGGCGTGCTTGTATGCGGGCACATCGATGACGATGCACTTGGTAGCGTGCTCGGCCAAGTAGGCGTAGGCAGCCTCGCCCATGCCGGTTTCGAAGGCTTCAGCGGGGGAGAGCTCCTCCTCGAGCTTAATGGCACCGGCCTGGTAGACGGAGGTGGCGGGCACGTCGAGCTCGGTCTCGGGCGTGATGCGGGCGCGGTCGGCGGCATCACCGGGGGCGGAGGCGCGGCGCTCGGGGAAGCGCTCGGCCATGGCGTTCATGGCGGCGTCGAAGGTGTCGACAGCACCGCGGAACTGCTCGTCCAGCCCCTCGACCTCGACGGCCTCGGCAGGAGCGACGGCAAGCTCGTCCGAAAGCTCAAGCTTGGTCTGGTTCATCTTGAGCCAACCCCAAGTGGCAGCAGGCATCGCATTAACCTGCTCGAGCGTGGTAGCAGCGGTGTTGGTGATCTGTTTCATTATCCGATCGCTCCTTCCATCTCGAGCTTGATCAGGTTGTTCATTTCGACGGCGTACTCCAGCGGTAGCTCCTTGGAGACCGGGTTGGCAAAGCCGTTGACGATCATGGTGCGGGCCTCTTCCTCCGAGATGCCGCGGCTCATCAGGTAGAACACCTTGTCGTCGCCGATGCGGCCGATGGTGGCCTCGTGGCCGATGTCGACGTTCTTGGCGCGGATGTCCATGGCGGGGATGGTGTCGGAGCGGCTCTGGTCGTCGAGCATGAGCGACTGGCAGCTCACGGTTGCCTTGGAGCCCTCGGCCTTGGGTGTGGCCACGATGGAGCTGCGGAAGGTCTGAATGCCGCCGCTCTTGGAGATGCCCTTGGTCTCGACGGTTGCCGAGGTCTCGGGGGCGTTGAGCACGACCTTGCAGCCGGTGTCGAGGTTCTGACCGGCGCCGGCAAAGGTTATGCCGGTAAAGCTCGAGCGGGCGCGACGGCCGTTGAGCACGCTCATGGGGTAGAGGTAGCCCACGTGGCTGCCGAAGGAGCCACTGATCCACTCGATGTCGCCATCCTCGTCCACGCGCGCACGCTTGGTGTTGAGGTTGTACATGTTTTTGGACCAGTTCTCGATGGTCGAGTAGCGCAGGTGTGCACGCTTGCCCACAAAGAGCTCAACGGCGCCGGCGTGGAGGTTGGCAACGTTGTACTTGGGCGCGGAGCAACCCTCAATAAAGTGCAGGTCGGCATCGTCCTCGACGATGATGAGCGTGTGCTCAAACTGGCCGGCACCCTTGGCGTTGAGGCGGAAGTAACTCTGCAGCGGGAAGTCGAGCTTGGTGCCCTTGGGCACGTAGACAAACGAGCCGCCCGACCATACGGCGCCGTGCAGGGCCGCAAACTTGTGGTCGGTGGGCGGGATGAGCGTCATAAACTTCTCGTGGATAAGCGGTTCCCACTGTGGATCGTGCAGGGCTTCTTCAATACCGGAGTAGACGATGCCCATCTTGGACGCCGTGTCCTGCATGTTGTGGTAGACCAGCTCGGAGTCGTACTGCGCGCCGACGCCCGCCAGGTAGCTACGCTCGGCCTCGGGGATGCCCAGGCGCTCAAAGGTGTTCTTGATGTCGTCGGGCACCGACTCCCAGTCGTGCTTTTGGTCGGTGTTGGGCTTGACGTAGGTGACGATGTTGTCCATGTCCAGGCCCTCGATGGAGGGGCCCCACGTCGGATCCGGGAAGCGGTTGAAGATCTCGAGGGACTTGAGGCGCAGGTCGAGCATCCACTGCGGCTCGTCCTTCTTGGCGCTGATCTCGCGCACGATGTCGGGCGTGATGCCGGCGTCGAGGCGCTCGAATCCCTCCTCGCCGTAGGTGAAGTCGTAGAGGCTGCGGTCGATGTCCGCGACCTCGGTGCGGTTCTTGGTCATTGCGTCGCCCCTTTACGCCTGCTGCTCGGCAGCGGCGGCCTCGGCCTGGGCGCGCTGCTCGGCTGCCTCGCGCTCGAAGGTTTCAAAGCCGTTCTTGTCGATCCAGGGGATGAGCGAGGCATCGTCCTCGCGCACGATGTGGCCCTTGACCATAACGTGGACGCGATCGACATCCAGGTGTTCCAGGATGCGCGTATTGTGCGTGATGATGAGCATGGAACCGTCGCAGCTCTTGCGGTAGGCGTCCATGCCGTGGCTGACGGTGGAAAGCGCGTCGACGTCCAGACCTGAGTCGGTCTCGTCGAGGATGGCGAGCTTGGGCTGCAGCAGCAGGAGCTGGAGCATCTCGACCTTCTTCTTCTCGCCGCCCGAGAAGCCCACGCCCAGCTCGCGGTTGAGATAGGCGGTATCCATGTTGAGCTCGGCAGCGAGCTCCTTGACGCGACGGCGGAACTCCTTGCCCTTCATCTCCAGGCCGGGGCGGCCGGCGATGCTGGCGCGCAAAAAGCTCGACAGCGGCACGCCCGGGATCTCGACCGGGGCCTGGAAGCTCAGGAACAGGCCGGCGCGCGAGCGCTTGTCGGTGGTGAGCTCGGTGATGTCCTGGCCGTCAAAGACGATACGGCCGTCGTTGACCGTGTAGACGGGGTCGCCCATGACCAGGTGGCCGAGGGTGGACTTGCCGGCGCCGTTGGGTCCCATCAGCACGTGGGTCTCGCCGGCGGCGACGTTGAGGTTGACGTTGTGAAGGATGGTCTTCTCGTCCACGGAGGCGGTGAGACCTTCGATGGAAAGCAGCGGATTTGCGCTCATGCTGTCCCTCTCTGTATATGGTGTACTCATAGGTGTACTAAACCCTAGGAATCTTCTCGGAATAAAGTTACTATGGGTTCGGCGTTAGTCAAGGGAAAACCCGACTAATCCACTCGACTTTTTAGATGTGGGACATAATAATCAGGTTTGTTTGCCCCGCGTGCATAGGATTTGGGACTAACAAGCCTGATTTTGTCCCAGGAACAACGGGAGGGTAGGTATGCTCATTTCTTCTAAGGGCCGCTATGCCCTCCGGCTAATGATCTATATCGCGGCGCTGGGCGACGCCGAGGGCAAGATTGCCCTGCGCGAGGTTGCCGACCGCGAACATATCTCGCAAAAGTATCTGGAGCAGCTGGTTCGTCCGCTTATGAAGGCGGACCTGCTTAAGAGCGTGCGCGGCAAGGGCGGCGGCTACATGATGGCAAAGGACCCGGCCGAGGTTCGTGCCGGCGACATCCTGCGCGCCGTCGAGGGCAGCACGGCTCCAGTGGCGTGCGATGGCATCGACAACAGCTGCGCCCGCAGCGACCTGTGTTCCACCGTCAAGTTCTGGCGCGGCCTGGACGAGGTCATCGAGAACTATGTTGACGGCGTGACGTTGGCCGACCTGGCCGCCGTCCCCGAGATCAACTTCGACATTAAGCTGTAGGTTGACCGCAATTCCTTAAGATTTCGCGGAGGGTTGTTGCCGTTTACCGAGGGGTTGTTGTGTAACAACGGGCGAGCTGCAATACTTATTTTTATCTTTGCAAACTGAACTTTAACTACACCAATGCAGGGAGGATTTTATGCAGCCCAAGCATTCCGCGATTGTCGCGGGCCTGACGCTGGCGCTTTCGTTTGGCGCCGTTTCCGCGCCGGCACCCGCCGCTGCCGAGGAGCCCACGCCGGGCGTTGCCTCGGATGCCACCGATATCGATAAGGGTCTCTACACCCAGCAGTCCTTCTCGGGCGTGCTGAGGTCGGTCCAGGGCGTTTCGTTTGTCAACGTGACTCCTGAGATGAAGTACTTTACCAAGTACGAGAGCCATGGCAACTACAACCAGGGCTTTTCGTACGGTGACGGCTATAACGCGCTGGGTTATTACCAGTTCGACCGTCGTTGGTCGCTCATTCCGTTTATGAAGCAGGCCTACAACTACAGCCCCGAAAAATACAGCATGCTCAAGGATGCGATTGATCGCGGCAGCGAGATTTCCAACGCGAGCAATGCCATGTACGAGAACGGCCAGCTTACCGAGCTGGGCCGTATCGCGCAGGAGGCTTTCCAGGGTGCTTACAACACCGATCCTGTTGAGTTCTCAGCACTTCAAGATGCCTATGCGTACAACTCGTACTATGCGGTGACCGAGGCGTGGCTCAAGAGCGGCCTGGGTATTGATATTTCGGGCCGCGCCGATTGCGTCAAGGGCATGGTGTGGAGCATCACCAACATGTGCGGCACCGGTGGCTGCAGAGACTTTTTCCGCTGGGCGAATCTCTCCAACGATATGTCCGACCGCGAGTTTGTGACGGCGCTCTCCAATAGCGTGGTCAACAATGTCGCCACCAAGTTTTCAAGTCAGCCCCAGTATCATGAGGGCTGGAAGAACCGCTACCGCAACGAGCTAAAGGACTGCCTGGTCTATATCGCCGAGGACGAGGCTGCCGCTGCGAAGGACAACAAGCCCGAGCAGCCCGAGCCTACGCCGGCGCCCTCGCCGATACCTGATTCGAATGACGGCTCGAGTGACGATGTCAACGATGACAGGATGGATGCGCCCTCGACCGATGCTGACGGTAATGGCTCTGCTGGCGGCACTACCAACGACGGCTCTACCTCGAACGGCTCCAATTCGAACGGCTCTGCTGCGGGCGATTCGTCTTCAAGCTCTGTCGGCAATACGGACAGCGACGCTTCTGGTTCGACCGACGCTGACACCTCTAACTCATCTACCGGCTCGAGCGATTCGTCCGTTGGCACCGGCTCTAACAATGGCTCCGGCTCTGATGTAACGCCTGATTCCGATGATTCCAAGGACGACTCGAATAAGGCGCCGGACGCTCCCGTTGCTTCGCCGGACAAGAAGCCTTCTTTCTCCGTGCAGCTTGGTTCTACGCTGGGCTCTTCGCTGATGGCTGGCGTCAATAACGGCTCGGCCCAGAACAAGGACAACTCTGATCAGGTTTCCACGGAAAAGACCGAAGCCGCAAAGGGCGACTCCAAGGACAAGGCTTCCGAGAAGAACGAATCTGATAAGGGTTCTAGCTCTGAGGAGAAGGACGACGAGTCCGAACAGAAGAAGGACGAGAGCAAGACCGAGGGCGAAAAGAAACAGCCCGAAGACGACGACAAGAGCGGTGCTGACAACCAGGTCCAGGAGCAAAATGACTCCAAAACGGTGACCACCACGACCACGACGACTACAACTGCCAAGTCCTCGGGCGGCAACATGCCCAAGACGGGCGATCTGATTGTGATAGCGAGCCTTGCCAGTGCAAGCTTGGCCACGCTGGGCGCTACGTCTATCGTAAGTGGTAAGCATAAGCTCGATCAGCAGAAGAAGGCTTCTGGGGAGGACGGCTCGGAGGAGTAGCCTCTTGGTTGCTAGATAACTAAAGAGTTGGGACGGGGTCCGGTGCGAATGCATCGGGCCCCGTTTTGTTGTGCAACGATTAGTTATGCCCCCTCACACCTCTTGTTGCTACCGTTGCCCGATATGTTCGCGCGGCGTCGTCGGTACGCGCGAGGCGGTCTTTACAATTGGCATCGTGCAGCGATTTAGGGGGGAACGTTTTGGTGTCTGAACAGGCAAATGTTGATTGTGCTGCTGGCTTTGGCGTGCGCTTGATCGGCTGTGCCGACGATGCGGTTTTGCCCATTGGCATGCACGACTATGCGGAGGCCCTTGGCTGCTGCATGCTGGTTGACAAGACCATGTTTATTGCCGATGTGTTGGACTGCGACGCGTCCGTTGTGGTGTGCTGTCGACCCGAGGGTTTTGGCAAGAGCATGAACTTGTCGATGCTCAGGGCTTTTCTGGAGCGTCTAGCGGTCGGTCGCTCTGGTCAGCGTTTGTTTGCCGATGCTCAGATTTGGGATGCGAACGGCGGGCGCTATCGGGATGAGTATGCTTGCTATCCGGTGATATCGCTGGACTTTTCTGGCGCTACGAGGCGTGGCGCCGCTGTTGCCGACGTCGTACGCGATACTCTTTCGGGCGAATGCGCTCGTCTGCTGGCGCTCTTGGAGGCTCCGGATTTAGCACGAGATAAGGTGCGTCACATCGAACGCGTTGCGCGTGGCGTAGCGAGCGCGGACGAGGTTGACTCTGTGCTCGGTGTGCTCATAGAGCTACTGGAGATTGCCTGCGATGAGCAGGTTGTATTGCTCGTTGATGGGTACGACGCGGCATGGTTGGGCCGTGCAAGCGCGAGGGGCGCTTCCGGCGCCGATCCGGCAGGGCTATTTGATCGCGTGCTGTTCGGCGCCATTGCCACTGCGCGCGATTCGTTGCGGCTGACGTGTCTGATGGGGGAGTGTCCCGGCCCTGCCGAAGCGGCGCTTTCTTTGCACTGCTGCTCGTATTGTCTGACGACGCCGCTTTCGACCTGGTGTGACCGTTGGTTCGGCTTTTCGGATGCCGAGGTCCAGGCTCTGTTGAATCATGCTGGGCGCGAGGAATACCTGGATGATGCGCGTGAATGGCTCGAGGGGTATCGGTTTGGCAGGGCCTATTGCTCGAGTCCAGAGCGTGTGATCGGTTTTCTGGGCCGAGGCTGCACGGTGCCTGTGCGTGCCGATCTGTATGGATATGCGGATTGCCTGAGTAGGGTAGTTGCCGGGTGGAATCTCGACCGCCTTTCGGTCTTGTTTGATTTGCTCGAGGCCCATGGGTGCGCTGAGGCCCCGCTTTGTTTGGGCACTGTAGAGCCAGATGTCTCGCCTGACGATGGCATGTGGACAGCGCTGTATCTGTCCGGTTTTCTCACGACGGATATGACTGAGGAGCCTGAGCATGGTAGTCATCTCCGTGCTTTGCGATTGCCCAATAACGAGCTTCGCCAGGCCTTGCGTCTAGTGATTATTGAGTGGTTTGAGTGCGCTGCAGAAGACATTCGAGACGTCGATGCGTTTCGCGACGGGCTGTGCCATGGGAACGAGGATACCGTGAGGCGGGCGCTAAGCCGCATCTTGGGAGATGCGGGAATCGGTGCGACCGACCCAGATACACCGCTGCCATATCACCTACTCTTGCAAGGACTCTGCTTTGGATTGCCGGGTTATGCCAATCCTGCTTCGAGGCGAAAGTGTGGCGCGGATCGTTGGGACATCCAGGTTTTTCCTACGGGCGCCGCGTTCGACATAGCCGATACGATCGGTATGCTCGATGAACGTCCGCTGATAACGATCAACATGATGTATGACCCCGGTGTGGATGCGCTGGGCCTGGAATTGCTGGCCGTGCAGGCGCTGCTCGACATAGAGCGCGACGGCATCGACGAAATCCGTGTGCCGCGACCCGGCGTTGGCCGCATGCGCTGGGGGTTTGGGTTTGATGGACAGCATGTGGCTACGGTGTACCAGCGGCTTTAAGCGCTGAGGTGTTTCCGGCTTCCGTTACTTGGTGTCCTTCATGGGCGGCATGGGCTTCCAGTTGGGGTCCTTGACGATCTTGCGGGCGTCCTTCATGCCACGGCGCAGCGCCGGAATACCGGTCTTAAAGCACTTGTCAACGGCGGCCAGGCGAATGAACTCCTTGCAGAAGGTCGCGGCGTTGCCCAGACGGAACAGCATGGGGTGGTAGTCACCGTAGATCTGCATATAGCGAGCGAGGAGGCCTCGGTTACGCATGATGTAGTAGCGGTTGGTGTCGCTCGTGGAGTTGAGTTGGCGCTTACCGGCGATGTCCCAGTTAGAGACAGCGCGGGCACGCTTGAGCACCACGTCGGCAACAACGGCGGCGGGGAAGTGCTGGCTGGCTACGTAGCCGTAGCAGGCATCGTCGCCGTAGATGAAGAATCGCGCATCGGGCAGGCCAATCTTGTCGACCACGCGGCGCGAGAACATGCCACCCTCAAAGCACAGTTGGTTCATGGTGCGGTAGCCTTCGGGACCCAGATCCCACTTGGCGATGGGGTTGGGAATGCCGAGCGAAAGGATGAGTTGGTACTGCCAAAAGAAGGCGCCGCCGTCAAAGTCCAAGCGCGAACCCTGGATAACATCGTAGCGGTCGGTCCACTTGGCCAAGCGCTCGATGCCTTCGGGGATGACGAGCACGTCGTCGTCCATGACCCAGAACCACTGGGCCCCCAGGTCGTAGGCGCATTTAGTGCCGGCGGAGAAGCCGCCCGCACCGCCGCCGTTTTCGAGCTGCGGGGCGTAGATGACACGGTCGGTGCGGCCCTGCGCGTCGGGCTGCTCGGTGTCGATGCCCCACAGGTTGGCCAGGCGCTCGTTGAATGCGGTGCACATGGCCTCGGTCTCGCGCGAATTCTCGTTATCGACAATCACGATGCGCCAGGGCGTTGCCGTGAGCTCGGTCATGGAGTCGAACAAGTTGGCCAGGAGTTCCTGGCGCTTGTACGTAACGACGACGATGGCGAGCTTATCGATGGGAGCGGGAAGGGTTGAAGGCATGGGGCAATATATCCTTTCACGCGCGGCGCGCATGCGCTGCGCGGAAGCTATCGAATACGTCCTTGGGACGGTCCTATTGTAAAGGCTCGGCGCACCTTGGCGGCAAGCTTTGAATAAAACGCAGGAACCTGCCACGGCTGTAGCGGCTTTAGCGTCTTACGGCAGCGTGTCTATTGTCGCTTGAGCTTGCGAGCGATAAGGCTTCTAGCTGCGTCGATGATGAGGAGCGCTAAGGCAAAGACGATGCTAATGACGGTACCCGTGACGATGCATATAGCTGCCGGGCTGTTTTGGCTGACCAGTATGTTTGCGAGCAACGTATTGAAGACGGGACGCCACAGGCTACTGGTGAGCGACTGCATCACATAGAAACCGAGCGTGGCGGTCGATAAGGTGACGATGACACCCGCAGTCCGCGGATTGCCTGGGGCACTGCGTCGGGTTGCCGCAAAGAGCAGGGAGGCGGCAGCGAGGGCAAACGAGATCAGCGAGGTCGATTTGTAGGAGAGGACTGCCATCGCCGTGAGGTTGCCGGTGTAGGAGAGTGCTCCTTCCAGGATGGTGGCGAGCACCAAAACCGCTGCGAGCGACCGCATGCCCAAGGCGCCCGCCCTGTCCGAATCCATGACATCGGTTACGTCGCGGAGCAGCCCGCCGATCAAAAACGCGATTACGTACGTGGCAGCGCTCATGAGCTTCTGCAGCCAAGAAAACTCACCGCCGCTTGTCGCACTCATGGCGGCTAAATACCCGTTAACAACAAATGCGAGGATGCCAACGGCGATGACCGTCGTCGTGTAGGTTTTCTGGGGGAGTCGACTCTTAGCCAGTCCAAACCATGGCGCTATGAAGACCGTGGCGGCATAGACCCAGATAAACTCAAGGCCTAGCGTGTACCAGTACTGCGTGTTGAGGGTAACGTCGGGAATGGGGGAGACGACCGTGGACCACGCGAGCGTCACGAGGCAATAAAACGCAGTGGGCATAACGACCTTGCCCAGGCGCTGCGCCGTCCGTTGCATTTGCGACTTCCACGTTGCCCCACCGTCCCAAGTACTTGCGGCCGAGGCGATGAGAAAATAGCCCGAGATCATAAAGAAGACCTCGTTGGCCCAGCAGCCAAGCAGGTTAATAAAACCGAGCACGCCGGAATAGGGGGACATCGCAAGTGGGGCATATTCCACGGCGCCGACGCAGACGGCTTGGAAGGTCCACTGAAAGGTGTGGAACACCGCGATGCCGGCGACCGCGACCAAACGCAGTGCTTCGATGGGTATGTTGCGTGCGGCTTTGGGCTGCATGACGTCCTTTCTTATCGGTTTGCCTCTGCGAGCTCCATAGATTATATAAACGCCCGCTAGCGCGCTGACCCTTTGATACCATGAAACGACAGGTATTTCCTAAGGAGCACATTTGTCTACTAACGCCTCTGGCAGCCCTGTTCTGTCGCTGCTTATTCCCATTTATAATGTTCAGCGCTACCTGCGCGAGTGCCTCGATTCCGCCCTGGCGCAGACGCTCAAGGACATCGAGATCATCTGCATTAACGACGGGTCGACCGACAACTCGCCGGCGATTATCCGCGAGTATATGGAGCGCGATGGGCGCGTCAAGATGATCGACAAGGCCAACAGCGGCTACGGTGACTCGATGAACCACGGTCTGGAGATGGCGCGTGGCAAGTACGTGGGCATCTTGGAGTCCGATGACTTTATGGCGTCCGACGCACTCGAAAAGCTTGTCTCGGCCGCCGATAGCAATAATGCCGACTTCGCGAAGGCGAACTTTGATTTCTACTGGTCTAAGCCCGAGGAGCGCCGTTCGCTGCACGAGATGTTTAAAGCCAAGGACTGTGGCAAGCCAGTGCACCCGAGCGATACGACGCAGTTCTTTAAGCAAAAGCCGTCGATTTGGTCGGCCGTGTACCGTCGCGATTTTCTTGAGCGCAACGGCATTAAGTTCCTGCCGACTCCGGGGGCATCCTTTCAGGACACGTCATTCGCCTTTAAGGTGATCGCGTGCGCCGATAAGGCTGTTTACCTTCATGATGCCGTGTTGTCTTATCGCCAGGACAACGAGAATTCCTCGGTCAATTCTTCGGCTAAGGTCTTTTGCGTCAATACCGAGTATGCCGAGATTGAGCGTTGGATTCGAGAGGATTATGCCCGTGACCACGCAAGTGATGACGTCGCGCGCATGCTCAAGTTCAATCAGCTCATTAAGTACGATTCGTACATGTGGAACTACGTGCGCCTAGCGCCTAAGTTCTATAAGGAGTTCCTGGTTCAGATGGCCAAGGAGTTCCAAGCGGCCTTGGACGCGGGGGAGTTTTCGCTTGACGATCTCAAGCCGTGGAAGCGCGCAAATCTCGCTGCCATCCTCAAAGATCCTGAGGGCTGGGTTGACGAGCATCCGAGTTTTGCGACGGATGGTGCCTTGGGGCGTGCTAAGTATTACGCCTCGGTTGGAGGCCCAGGTGTGGTTGCTGCCTTCCTCATCGAATCGCTGAGGGGGTAGGTCGACATGGGAGAGACCTTGACCCCCAAAGCGACCATTGTCGTTCCCGTCTACAATTCGTCGCGCTCCATTCAGCGATGCCTCGATTCGCTGTTGGTCCAGTCTGAGTGTTCGATTCAGGTTGTCTGCGTCAACGACGGTTCGACTGATGATTCGTTGAACGTGTTGCGCCAGATCGCGCAGGCCGACGATCGCGTACTGGTGATTGACCAGGAAAACGCGGGCGTTTCGTGTGCTCGAAATGCCGGTATCGATGTCGCCGAGGGCGAGACCGTCTTTTTTGTGGACGCCGACGATTACATCGATGCCCAGACGGTCGAGCGCGTGCTGCATGCCATGGAGTCTGCGGATGCCGAGGCCGCCGTTTTTGGCGGCGTCTGTGAACCTGCCGATGCTGCTCCCAAACGCGTCCAGCAACTCATGAGCCCCAAAGCTGGTACCTTCGGCGCCCGCGATCCTCAACTGCTGTTCCATTCGAATGCGCAGCCCTATGCCTGCCGTGCGGCTTTTTCGCGCGAGCTGCTCAATCGCGAAGGCATTCGCTTCGCCCCCGGTTTGGCTTTGGGCGAGGACGTCGTCTTCCAATTTGCGGCTTATGCGCTTGCCCGTAAGACCGTCGTCATGCCGGACAAGTTCTACCACTACGTGATGGAGAGCGAATCGGCGACGCACGAGTTCAACAGTGCCGAGGCTCGCGCCAAAAAGCTTGACGCCCACATGAGGATGCTCGAGGAGGTCTTGGAGGACTGGGCGGTCTACGGTCTTTTGGACCTGTGCCCCGGCGAGCTGATCACCTGGTTCCTGGACCTTATTGTGTTTGATTTGGCGCGCTTGGATTCCGATGACTTCCATCGCGTGGCGGCTCGCGTCAGCATGGACCTCACGACGTTTTTGGGAACGGAGTGGGCGGATATGCCTGCTAAGGGCGCCGTTCGACGTGTTGCCCACAAGCTCGTTGCGGCGACCTCGGGCGTTTCAATGGCAGACGCCACGTTGTTCTATCTTTCGACCCGTGGTTTCAAGGCCTGCCTGGAGCGCTTTCTCTAGTTCCAAGCGCTGCCGCCCGCCGCAACTCGGCTGCTAAAATAACCCTGTTACACGCTACTCAACAGGAGGTTCTCTTGCAGAACTCTGATACCCCTAAAGTTTCGCTGCTTGTTCCCATCTGCAATGTCGAGCGCTATCTGCGCGAGTGCCTCGATTCCGCCGTGGCGCAGACGCTCAAGGACATTGAGATCATCTGTATCAACGACGGTTCTACCGATAGCTCGTCGGATATCATCCGCGAGTATATGGAGCGCGACCCCCGTGTAAAGATGATTGACAAAGCCAACAGCGGCTACGGCGACTCGATGAACCGCGGCCTGGAGATGGCGCGCGGCGAGTACGTGGGCATCCTTGAATCCGACGACTTTATGTTTGAGGATTCGCTCCAAAAGCTGGTCGCCAAGGCCGATGCTGAGCATGCCGATGTGGTAAAGGGCGACTTTTACCTGTATTGGTCCACGCCCCGCGAGCGCCGTGAGCTGTTTGGGATTGTCGACGAGCATATGACGGGCGCCGCGTATCGCCCCGTCGATCGCCCGGGCATCTTCTACCGCAAACCTTCCATTTGGTCGGCTATCTATCGGCGCCAGTTCCTCAACGACAATCAGATTCGGTTCCTTCCCACGCCGGGCGCCTCGTATCAGGACGCAGGCTTTAACTTTAAGGTTTGGGCTTGCGCCGAGCGTGCCGCGTTTATTACGGACCCCATTTTGTGCTATCGCCAGGATAACGAGAAGAGCTCCGTTAATTCGCCCAACAAGGTGTTTTGCGTGTGCGACGAATATGCCGAGATGCAACGTTTTTTGGACGAGCGTCCCGAGCTCAAGGCTCAGCTCCAAGGCATTTTAATGCGCATGAAGGTCGATACGTACCGTTGGAATGATGAGCGTCTGGTCGATGAGCTGCGCGAGCAGTTTTGGGAGAAGGCTTCACCCGAGCTCAAGGCCGATTGGGATGCCGGTCGCTTTGACCTGTCGCTGTTCGATCCACGCGGCGAGACCGATTTGCGCCTGATGATCAAGTCGCCCCGCGCCTATATCGATTCGCGCTTTGACTTTAAGAAGCCGGGCAAGCTCAATACGTTTAAGCATTACTTTAAGATTGGCGGCCTGCCGCTGGTTTGGCGCGTGCTGACGTATCAGCGCGCCTACGGTGACAACCCGCACCCCGATGACGTGCCGGCCGCACAGTAGGAGCGCGTGACTATGGTTACCCCTAAGATTTCCGTTGTCGTTCCCATCTATAGAGTGGAGGAGTGCCTGGCCTGGTGCCTGGACTCCCTGCTTGCGCAGGACATGCCCGATTGGGAAGGCTTGCTGGTCAACGATGGCTCGCCGGATGGGTCGCGCGACATTGCGGCTGCCTATTGCGAAAAGGACGCGCGCTTTACGCTGGTCGATAAGGAGAACGGCGGCCTGTCGAGCGCACGTAATGTAGGCATCGCTGCGTCCACGGCGCCTATCGTCGCGTTCTTGGATTCCGACGACCGGTTTACGCCCGATGCGTGCCGTGTGATCGTCGATGCCTTTGAGCGCGAGGGCTGCGACGTTTTGACCTTTGGCGCGAATCCGTATCCGCTCGAGGCGGGGTATCCGTGGCTTAACTATGTGCTGAGCCCGCGCGATGTGTCGTTTGAAGGCTATAGCTCTGACCTGCTGTTTAAGGAAGCGTCTCGCCCCTTTGCATGGCGCACCGCCTGCAAACGTGAGTTTTTGCTGGGTAACGGGATCGTGTTCGACGAAACCGTCAAGTATGGCGAGGACCAGGTCTTCGATTTTGCCGTGTACGGTCGTTCGCGCAAGACCGCGCTTATCTCGAACAAGCTGTATGACTACCGCGTGGCGCGCAAGGGTTCGCTCATGGACACCATGCGCTACGACGACGAGACGCGACTGCTGGAGCACGTGAAGATTTACTCTGCGGTGCTGGCTGACTGGCAGCGCGACGGTCTCGATGTCCGGCATGCCGATGACCTGGCGTACTTCCTATGCGATCTGGTGCTGTACGATGCGCTCAGATTGCTGGGTTCGGACTGCGGCAAGGTGTTTGCCGCCGTTGCCACGGCGCTTGCCGGTTCTGCTGTGGGCAGCGATGCTGCGCTCGCACAATGCGCTCCTTCTGTTGCCGCTATGGTGCGTGCGGCGCTTACCAGCAAGGCCCCCAATGCCCGTGCATGCAAAAAGCTCATGTTCGATTACGATGTCTTGAGGTTTGGGCGCCTGGGTGCCTGCAAACGCATGGCAGCGAACGCCCTGGGAAAGCGAGAAGTGTAGATGAGTATCAAGCGTTTGGCACTTTGCCGCAGTCAGGGCCGTCTGTTTGTGCTGCTTCGTTTTGCCGGTCAGGATGTCGCCGCGCTTATTGAGCGGGAGGGTTCTCAAGCGTTTGCCCATGCGACGACGAGCGGTTCTTGTGTGCCGTCGCTGGTGCTCCCGGTCGATCATGGCCGTGTGTTGGCGCTTTGTCCTTCCGTTTCCGATTACGAGCGCGAGCTCGCCGTCTTGGTGCTTCCCTTTTTGGACGGCTCTACGATTGACGCTACATTTGCATCCGGTGGCCAAAAGCTTGGCTCCATTCGCCTCGATAGCCGCGTGGCCAAGCTGGAATCCAAGATTAACTACAAAGCAAAGGCTGCGATGTGCGCGCTTGTCCGCGATGTGCAGCGTGGCGAATGCTGCGGTCGCTACGAGATCGATGCCATTCGCTATTTGCCGGCAGACGCCGGCGCGGTGTGGCGCTATGAGGTTACCTGGGCGGGAGACCCCCAGTGCGCACCTGAGCTTCAGATCTTTGATACGTATATGAATGCCATCGATGTCACCGTGCATGTGTTTGAATCGCAGGTCGACGTGCCGCAGCGCAACGGTTGCCACGTCAATAAAACGTATCTGAGCGTTGAGATGCCTCAGGATATACGAGATTTTGTCGCGATTGTGAGCGATCCCACGGAGCAGATTCAGAGTGGTTTTTGCGCTATGGATGGCCGCCTGTACAACGGCATGGTCGACGACAGCTGGAACCGCATGAAAGACGCGCGTGCAGACGACGCGGCTTATCGACGTTGGTTTGAACAGCATCGCGCAAAGCCGGGTGATCTGGCGTGCCAGCGTGTCGCTTCGGCGACCTTTGCCTATAGGCCGCTCGTGAGCATTGTGGTGCCGTGCTACAAGACTGATCGGGTCTACCTGCGCGAACTGTTGAATTCGGTGCTTTCCCAGAGCTATGACAACTGGGAATTGCTGCTTATGGACGCCTCTCCCGAATGGGATGCGGTGGCCAATCTTGCGGCCGCCGCCAATGACGAGCGGATCCATCGTATTGAGCTGCCTGGCAACGGCGGCATTGTGCTCAACACCAACGTTGGCATTCGGCAAGCGACGGGCGACTACATCGCATTCTTAGACCACGATGACATCTTGGAGCCGGATGCGTTGTTCCACTATGTCACCGCGTTGAACAAAGCGGCAGAGGGGGAGCGTCCCCAGGTCCTGTTCTGCGATGAGGACATGTTCCAGAAAACGGGGGAGTGGGGCCAGCCGGTCTTTAAGACCAAGCTCAACGTCGACCTGCTCTATAGCCATAACTGCGTGACGCATTTCCTGATGGTGGAGAAGGCACTTATCGATCGCATTGGCATGTCTTCGGAAGATGTTGCGGGCGCCCAGGACTACGACCTGACGCTTCGATGCCTTGCGGCGGGCGCACGGTTTGAGCATGTTGCGCACGTGCTGTATCACTGGCGCGTGCATCCGGGATCGACCGCCGATGGTTCTGCCGATAGCAAGCCGTATGCCATCGAGGCCGGGCGCCTTGCGCTTCAGCGCCACTTTAACGCGCTGGGCGTTCGCGGAACAGTCGAGGAGACCGAGACGCCGTTTGTCTACCGCATGCGCTATGCGCTGCCGGAGTCTGCACCGCTGGTGAGCGTTGTGATTCCGACCAAGGATCACATTGAGACGCTCGATGCCTGTGTGATGTCGATTGCCCAGAAGGCAACGTATGCCAATTACGAGATCGTTTTGGTGGAGAACAATAGCGAAGTCCCGGAGACGTTTGCGTATTACGAAACCCTGCCAGAGCGCGTGGCTGCAGCATCCGAAGGCAAGGGCATCGCGCGCGTTGTGTACTGGCCGGGCGAGTTCAATTACTCCCAGATCATCAACTTTGGCGTTGAACACGCCAAGGGCGATTATCTGCTGCTGCTCAACAACGATACCGAGGTCATAAGCCCGGACTTCATCGAAGAGATGTTGGGGTATCTGCAGCGTCCCGAGGCGGGCGTGGTGGGCGCCAAACTCTACTTTGCCGATCATCTGGTGCAACATGCCGGCATTTTGGTTGGCGTGCGTGGCGCACTTGCCCATGCCAACCAGGACTTCTCGGCAAAGCGCGAGGGCTATCTTGCCCGCGCTGTGCGCCCGGGCAACTTTAGTGCTGTGACGGGCGCCTGTCAGATGGTCCGACGTGAGGTATTTGAGCAGGTCGGAGGTTATAACGAGGAATTCGCCGTCGGTTTTAACGACGCAGACTTTTGCCTGCGCGTGTGGGAGGCGGGCTACCGCACCATCTTTACGCCCTATGCCGAGCTGTACCACTACGAGTTCACCTCGCGCGGCAGGGAAGAGGCCAACGAGGAAAAGATGTGTCGCTGGAAGCGCGAGCAAGCACTGTTCATGCAACGCTGGCCGGAGTTTTTCTTGACGGGCGATCCGTGGTTGGGGCCGAACTTATTCGCTGAGAGCGAGTTTTTCTCGCTTTAAATAATAGATAATAGGTAGCCCTCAACTTACTTTCGATATGAGCTGAGAAGATAGCAACGTCTAGGCGATTTGCTGCAATACTTCACGATAGCTCGATACTTCCGCGATACGTTTATACAGACTTATACAACACGATATAATCCGATATAGGCTACGATAAACTTATAAAGCTAAGATTGACCGATAATCGATTGTCTTGAGAGGCAAACAAGTGAGCGTCACAGCATTCCATAACCCCTTTCGTCCCACTGCCGGCGCTGAGCCTCCGCGCATAATTGGTCGCGATGATATCGCTCTTGAGTTTACCGAGAGTTTGAATGCGGGAATTGGTGCGCCTGCGAGGCTCATGCGCATTGCCGGGCCAAGAGGCTCCGGAAAAACTGTTTTGCTCTGCGATCTTAGGGATCGTGCGCGAGAACTTGGATGGAAGACTGCTATTGTTTCTGCTGGCCCTAACCTATTGCTGGACTTGAGGGATCAGGTTGCTGATTCTTCCCTTACGGCCAATGCTTCGGTCGGCGTAAATGCCGGCTTTGTTTCCGCGAAAGTCGATGTTGCACCCAAAGAGTCGAGCCTTAGAAAGTTGCTGAGTTCGGCGGCGAAGTCATCCAAGGGTCTTTTTATTGCCATCGATGAAGTTCAGGACGCTCCGATTGACGATATGCGTGCCATTGCGTCTACGGTTCAGCTTTTGATAGGGGAAAAAGTAGATATTGCACTTGCCTTTGCCGGCTTACCCGCCGGTGTTATGGATCTTATTAACGGCAAGGCGCTTACGTTCTTGCGTCGTGCCCTCCCCGAAGATCTGGCGCCTATCAACCAGGTAGAGGTAGCGCTCTCTATGGGCGACAGCTTTATCGCGACTGGCTTGACCATAGAGGACGATCTTCTGTCGAGAGCCGCTAAGGCCACTAAGGGCTATGCCTATCTGGTGCAACTGGTCGGTTATTCCATTTGGCAGCGCGCCAACTTGCATCGTGCCAAAAGTGCCATTGTGAGCGAGCGCGATGTTGCCGAAGGCATTGCGCTGGCAGAGGCTCGTTTTCACGATGTTGTTCACGAGCCCGCGATTTCTGGACTGGGGCCTAACGATATCAAATACCTTTTGGCGATGTGCGAGGACAAACGACAGTCCAAATCATCCGAGATTGCTAGGCGCATGGGTAAAAAGACCAATGAGGTTAGCTCCATTAGGGCAAAATTGCTACAAAGAGAGGTTATTCAGGCACCACAGAGGGGCTACGTGCAGTTTGCCGTGCCGGACCTAGATATCTATCTGCGAGAGAATGCCGAGGAGATTCTCGAACGGTTCTAGGTCGAGGTATTATTAGGTTTTGATTTGGCTCTATTAGACCAGGATTGGCATTCTGCCCAATCATCTTTTTGCAATTGCTAAATAATCACCCCCTTGCCTGGTTTAAATCCGGCAAGGGGGCGATGTGCTCAAGATCGGTTGGGTTAATCGTGAGGGCTCTATCGCTTCAAGTCGATTGCCGGCTATCTCGCCGCCTCCCCGTCGGGCGCCGGCGTCTTGACCCTCATCTCGAACGGCATCCCGCACTCCCGGACGAGCGCCCTGAGGCACGCGTTGGCGGCGGTGGACATGGAAATGCCGAGCTCGTCCAGGATGGCCGTGGCCTCCCTCTTGACCTCCGGGTCGATCCGGATCGTCGTGGCCGGTATGTTCGACGGCATGGCTGTACCTTTCCTCGTATATCGCGGTGCGACCATTACTACCGTCTCTATGCGGCGGGCGCGGCATCGTAAACGACCCCTTCGCGTGGTTGCCCTTGAACGACTCGGGGAAGTAAGTCTCGTCGAGCTCGCAGCCGCTGCCACGCTCGACCCTGAACGAGGGGGAGTAGGCCGAGAGGCACTCGATCAGCCTGTGGCGCATGGTGTAGGCGGTCTTGAGGCAGACGCGGCAGCGCCTCGCGCATTCGCGCAGGGGCAGCATGAGCACGAAGCACTCGGCGTAGGCCATCCAGGTCTCCTTTGGGAGCCTGCTCGTCCCCAGGATGCGCCCACTGCCCATGCCGAAGGTCCTGCCGCAGCCCCGGCAGAGGTAGCGCTGATCGTCGTTCCCGGTCTTCCCCTTCTTCGCTGTCGCTACGGACCCGCAGCGACAGCAGCGTTCGACTTCGTAGGAGGAGCCGGCCGCGTCGTCGAACGCCGCCGCGCGGATCACGTCCCTGACGGACTCGATCACGCGGCGGCGCTCGGTCCCGCTCAGCTTCGCCATGTCCCGTTTGAAGGTGATTACCAGGTTCTCGGCGTTCATGCTACCCCAATCGTCTCGGTCTACGGGGCTAACGATATGGCGCAGTGGGGACACATGTATGCCAGTCCTGGTCTAATAGAGCCAAATCTTTTCTGCATGCTCGACTGCTTCCGCAGCCTCTGCGGCGCTCCGTCATTGGTAAAACGAACTGACAGAGAGGGGAGTTCGATGTCATAGCTGGTGTCATCATCGGAGGATAAGATTGCTTGATAGCTATATGTTTTCATCTCTAGTCATCTCAGGCTATTATAGATATATCCGTTGGCAGCTTTTACGATTTCCGGTACGTTCCAATCGGAATCATTTTTGGTAGTTGATAGACATGGCTTCTGCTTCGTATGTGTATTCAGTTTTTATGCACTGGATATAATCAACTGCATCTAATTTAGCTAGATCGGGAAGCGACATTGCATGGTACTAAGCTTGACACAGAAAGAAGCATATCGGGAGACACTTGCTAATCTCGTTGCTAAGCAAAACGATGGCGCTTCAATTGTTTCCGCTGAGAAGGAGCTGGAAGATCTATCGACTTCTCTCGTCCCGCGAATGCTTTACCGCTATCGACCTCCAACTGAATACGCTTTTGCCGACTTAGAAAACGCGACTGTTACATTTTCTCATCCAAGGGTTTTCAGTGATCAGCGCGACTCGGTACCGATCTATAACTGGAATGGTATAGATGAAATCGAAAGTTATCTCAATGATGATGAACAAGCGTTAGAGATAATAAATCAAATTGATTTTAGACGACTTGCGTTTGTTTCAGGGGTTCTGGGGGTTCCTTTAAATCCAGCAAGAATAGATGAGTTTGAGATACTATCCGATGAGGGGAGAGTTAGGCTTTTTCGCTCGGCTGTAAAAAACTTGCGCTTATTTGTTGGAGGATTTGTTGTTCCAGTTCATCAGAATAGCTGCCGAAATTGTTGTCGCATTTTGTGCCTAACAGACAATCCTAGCGATTCGAATATGTGGAATGTATATTCCGAAAGCCAAGCGGGTTTCGTTCTTGCTTACGACAGAGAAGCTATTCGCAATTGTAATATTGCTAACGGAATGCGTACTGAAGTATTGCCAATTTTATATGATGACAAACCATTTAATTGCGACCCTCAAATTGCTTGGACTGCTGCTAGGATGCTTGGTCTTAATGTGAGCAGTGATGACATGCTTAGTGATCTACGGGCAATTTACAGAAAGGGTAGTGCGTTTGAGTGGGAGAACGAATATCGTGCCCGTCTTGTACCAGAGCCAGATGAGCTTGAGATGAATTATGTACAACGCTCATGCAAGCCGTTGCGAGTTATTCTTGGGAGCAGGATGACTCAAGAGGATAAAGAGCTTTGCATTTGTGCGGCGAATAAACTGGATATTCCTGTAGATGAACAGTGATAGTTATCCGTTAATAGTGCCGTATAGTCATTTGTTTGTCAGCTGAATCGTGTACTAGTAGACTCCTGAGTTGGCGATTGCTATATCTACTGGGGCATTTCGAAAGATAATTTGGGTTGATCCGTGGCTTGGGGCAAACCTATCCTCCGAGAGCGAGTACTTCTCGCTTCGGCGCGAAACAATCCCAAGATCCGGCATAGTACGCTCAAGAGCCGCGAGTGCGGTGGAAGGTTTAGCCTCGTTATTGGTTTTTGGTGGTGTTATATCTGTTTGAATTTAATTCATAGGGCTGTAGGGCGTCAAAGCTGGCGGCTCTCCCCGATGGATGGATGATTTTCAATAAACCATATCTTTAGTGAAATCTAATGGATATAAATTTTTGGACTTATAGGAGCGGCGTATGGATGAGTTGGGTCGAGCGCATTATGATATGGAATCTATTGTTTCAAATATCGTGACTATTTTGGAAAACTGTAAAAGTATCGGAGATTCATTGGGGCTGCCGATGGATGCAGTAAGCATCGTGTTTGATGAAACGTTGGACGGCATTTCATTCTTCAAGGCCGTCAAAGCGGTGGCTTCAATCCCTGATCAGCTCTTTTTTAATAAGGTTGAACGCTTTCTTGTCGGACTGGATTCCGTCGATGACGAACAGCGTCGTTCGTTCTTTGCTAAGAACGAGAAGAAGTTGATCGAGAATTTTGAAACTACCTTGAATTTGATCAATAAAGTTGAAGACAGACGAAAGGTGGATTATCTAAGTAGGCTGTTCTCGGCCTTCATTGAGGAAAGCATAGGATACAACGAGTATTTGAGGCTTGCTGGTTTGGTTGCAAATACTCCTTCTACTGATTTGCAGGCGCTTTGCTCCTTAGATTTACGTGGTGACATACATCTCAATGATGTCGAGAAAGAATCTCTCGCGCAGAACGGCTGGCTGATATACGCCGGGCAAGAAGTTCTTGAATTTGATTCATTAAGCGAGAATGACCTTCAGAAATCTGATGATCAGCTATATAAGGCCAGCAAATCTGCTGTCAGTTTTGTGAACCTGATGCGCAGCAAGACTGATAAGGGTCCTATTTAGACCTCAATTTCCTTCAGGCCCGTGCGTAGCCTGCTTTAGAGGCTTGAGTTGTAGATAACACTTTTTGAGCCTTGCTCCGTGTGACAGCACGTAAAAGCTGTACTGTGTTTGGGCAGGTAAAAGTCCAAGACGATTAGATATCCGAGAGGATATCGAGCCCGCGCCTGGGGCTTTAATTCCGGCGACAATTAGGTTTCCATGAGGATATCGCGGCTGACAGCCAACAGAAAACCGCCCTATACGCTCCTTCCGCGCGCCGCCTGCTCAAACGATTTGCGTCGAATTGCCTGCTGCTATGGCCTGTCCGTGCGTTTTGCTGGGCGGGCCTTCTTTTACCGCGGACCCGGAGAGCATGTTTGTAGGCAACGTTGCGTGCTGCGAGCCAGGTGTTTCGGGCGTCGACTGAGCGTGGATTGATGTCGGTCATCTGGAACTCAAAGGTTATACGGATGAGGCCATTGGCGCCTAAGGTGATCTTGTGGCTAACAGTTCGGCGCACCATGGCTTGGCTCTCGTCCCCCCCAATCTAGTAGACTCTAAACCGTTGCTAGATTAGGGGGATTTTCCATGAAACGCTTCATGAAACGAGTTTCCGGGGCCGCCGCCGTCCTCGCGGTCGCGGCCGCCCTGGCCCTGTGCGGGCCCGCGGCCTACGCCGCCCCCGCC
>NZ_QSFR01000023.1:0-28264 GCF_003467925.1 Collinsella sp. AM43-1
GCTGGGGTAGAGGTGGTAGAAGCCGTCGAAAAGGCTCTTGAAGCCAAAGGCTTGCTGCCAGTCCGCCATTCCTGCGCGCGCCATGCCCGCGCGGTTGTAATGGTTGAACCCGGCGGCGCTCGACATGCCCGAGCCGATGCCGACGATGATGGCGTCGGCATCGTCGATAAGGCTTCGAAGCCTACGCGCTTCTCTTTCTAGGGGTGGCATCGGGCGATCTCCTCGAAAGCCGGGGCCATATCGCCGTCAACGAGAATCGTCTCGCACGATGCATCGGGCGCCATAGCCTGGCTGTAGTTGAACACGATGTAGGTGGCGTGCTCGCAGACGTTCGCGATCTGGGCGAGCATGTGCTTTATGATGCCGTTGCGCAGTCCCACGCCAAGTTCGAGGATGGCGACCCTGCCGTTGCGATGGGCTTGCACAAGGCGCTCGAGCTCCTCGAGCTGGGCCGTGGCGAGGGCGTCTGGATGGGCGAGACGCCGCTCGTCGATCGACGTGCGTATGCTCCCCTCCGTCTCGAGCACGCGCTCCTCGTCGAACCCGGCGCGCGCGAAGTGCCCGTCGATGTTGCATGTGACCACGAAGGTGTCGGCGTGCTCCGTAAGACGCCGCAGCCCGTTCATGAGCGAGCCGGGCTCATATTCGAGATACTCCTTTTGATGGAACCGCTCGACCCATCGGCGTCGCACGCTGGCATCCGGGGAAGCGAGCCCCTGCAGTATGCAGCCGATGCCGTCGGCCTGAGCGAGGTCGCCGTACGCCTCTCGGAAATGAGCATCGGCGCAGAAGAGGTTGAGCCCCTCTGCCATGTCCAGCCCGTTGCTGGCGCCGATGATGACAAGATCCGCCTCGGCTAGCGCCCTGCCTATGCGAACTGCTTTCACCGTTTCCATGTGCTACCTCCTCAGCGTCTTGCGCACGTCGGCGAGCACGTCGGCGATGTCGGCGCGAACGGCGAGCCCCCAATCCTCGATCGCGCGGGGGAGAAACTGCGTCCTGTTGTTCACGGCGATGTAGCTAGCCTGCGACAACTGCGCCGTGAGGGCCCAGAACGGCTCCTGGATAAACGCGGGCGTCATGCGGCCCACGCCCAGCTCGAGGAAAAGGATCCTCTGCCGCGCGTGCGCGTCGAGCCAGTCGGACACCTTGTGGTACTGCTCCTCGTAGAGCTCGCCCTGCAGGAAGTTGCCGTAGCCGCGAACCCAGGGGAACGCCTCTGCCCCGCAGTGCGGGCAGCGCGGCACGAGCTCTGTCGGAACCTCAAGGCCGTCTCCCATGGCCTCTACCATGTTGGAGACCGGCTCGACCGCATCCCACACCGCGTCGGTGCAACAGCGGGAGCACTGAAAGAAGCGGTGGTCGCCTTGGATCTCTGCCACCTTCTCCCAGGGGTAGAGCTTCACAAACTGCGTGTCCTGGTTGGTGGTGAGCACGAAGAAATCCTTCTCGGCGAGAATGGCGTCGAGGTCCTTGTAGGGCTTGCGCAGCGGGGCGTTGAGCGTGGTGTCGAGGAAGGTGGCGAGGTATCCCCAGCGCGCCTCGGCGGTGGGCCAGCGGTAGAACGACCCCTCGAAAGCGCCCTTGAAACCGTAACGCTCGGCGAATTTGCCGAAATGCCTGCGATAGGTTGCGTTGTCCTCGTAATAGAAGTCGCCGCCGCCCGCCGCGGAGAGCCCAGAGGCCCCGCCCACCAGCACGCAATCGGCTTCCTCGATCATGCGGGCGAAGTCCCTGATTTGCTGGTCGTAGGGCTCGGGCTCGCGGTCACTCAGCTCATAGGGCGTGCCGCCGCTGCGGTAGGCGGCCTGAAGGGAAAACGATTGGTTGGTGAGCTCGATAACGAGCTGCTCGTACAGGGTCACTGGATACCTTCTTTCAGCTATTATAAACAGGTGTCTATAAAAAGTATCCATGTCGATTTGCTTAAGAGCAATGAACAGCTTCGGCCTGCTGTCGATAAACGAGCGTTTGCCGGGCATTGTCGAGCGTTGCAATTGGAGGGGTAATGGAAGCGGGGAAGATCGATCGTCGCCGACGCTATACACTCTCGGTCATACGGGAGGCGTTCTTCGCGCTGCTGGCCGAGGTCGGCTTCGCGAAGATGACGGTAGCGGATATCTGCCGACGCGCCGATATCAACCGTGGCACGTTCTATCTGCACTACGAGGACAAGTTCGCCCTGCTCGACGCGCTTATCGACGAGGCCTTGGCGGCGGTGCCGCCGCTCGAGGGAACGGAGGCGGGCGCCCTCTGCCAGCGTCCGCCGGCAAACGATGACTATTATCTGCTCTACTCGGATGACGACGCGTACGCCCGGGTGGCACAGCGCGTCGTCGAGCGCGGCGCCGAGCAGATGGTTCCCTCGATCATGGAGGAGACTGGGCTTTCGCGCGAGGACGCCTATCTGCTCTTCGTCCACAACGTCCAGGGAAATCTCGCGGTCAACCGCCTGCTCGGTTGGAGGCGAGGGCCCGAGTTTGCCCACGCTCAGGAGCTGCTCAGCGCCTATTCCGAAGGGGGCATGCGGGCGGTATCGGCTCGTCGCGATCCCCGTAGTTGATCTTGACAGCGTGCCATTTCAGGCAGGCGACGTTGCTATGGCCCCTCTTTGGTTTTCGATGTTGTATAAGGCAATCGCAATCGCCTTGAGCTTCTTTAGGGAACTTGAGCAAGAGATATGGCCTGCTGGCGATTGATTAACCCCATTTGTTTTGGTTACAAGAAAAAATGCTGCGCGCCTGCAGCATGAAGGAGAGGGAATCCTATGAATATCGTTGTATTGAGCGGCAGCCCGCGTAAGGGCGCCAATACCGATACCATGGTCGAGGCGTTTGCCGAGACCGCGCGTGAGGGCGGCCATACGGTCGAGGTCATCCGCGTTGCCAGCAAGAAGATCGCCGGCTGCTTGGGATGCCAGTACTGCTTCGCCCATGAGGGCGTCTGCGTGCAGAAGGATGACATGGCCAACGTGATTGAGTCGCTGAAAGACACCGACATGGTTGTCTTCGCTTCGCCTATCTACTGGTTTGACATCACTGCGCAGGAAAAGACCGCCATCGACCGCCTGTACGCCTTCGGTGCCACGGGTTTCCCGTTCACCAAGACGGCCCTTTTGCTCGATAGCCACAGCGAGGGTGTCTATGATGCGGCGATCGCTATGTACAAGTCAACCTGCGCGTACTGCAAGTGGGAGGACCAGGGCATTGTCACGATTGGTGGCATGACCGAGCGCGACAGCATGGCATCGTCGCCCAAGTTGAAAGAGGTGCGAGAGCTCGCTCGCAAGCTCGCCTAAGGACAAGAAGAACGCATGGCAATCAGCGTTGGTGGAAATGCTTGCTGTCCTTACCGAGAGATAGGGGCGAATTCCCTCAAGTGCCGTATAGAACAATTTTTAAACGCAGAAAAATAACTGAAAACAAATTAATCCGCGTTAAAATATTGTCAAATAGAAGTTCATGAGGGAAGGTTACGTATGCGTCGCAAGGCAGACGAGCTCCTTAGGGAATGGCGAGACAGAGCTGATAGAAAACCTTTGCTGGTCAAAGGCGTGCGCCAGTGTGGCAAGACCTATTTGCTCAGAACGCACGCCCAGGATCTTTTCGAATCGGTTGTCTACGTTAATCTTGAGAACGACCGGTCGGCGCGAGCGGATTTTTCGGGCGGTCTTGATCCTCATTCGATCGTACGTGCGATCGAGGCTCGTACGGGACAGCGTATCGTGCCTGGCAAAACCTTACTGTTCATTGACGAGATCCAGGCATGCGAGGAAGCGCTCACTTCCCTTAAATACTTTTGCGAAGATGCTCCCGAGTATTACGTTGCGGCTGCCGGGTCGCTTCTTGGGGTTGCCATTAACCATCAGTCGTATTCGTTCCCCGTCGGAAAGACCGACTTGATTGAGATGACTCCACTCGATTTCGAGGAGTTTCTCTGGGCGATGGGGCACGATCAGCTGGTCGACGAGATACGCTCATCATTCGAGATAATGGGTCCTCTTGCGCCAAGCCTTCATGAAAAGGCGCTTGGGCTCTATCGACAGTATCTTGTTGTTGGCGGAATGCCCGAGGCGGTCCAAACGTACATCGATGATCAGTCAATCATTGATGTGGCCGAAAAGCATCGGATTATTCTCGACGGATATTCCGCCGACACCAATAAATATGCTGATGAACGCTTGAGCGCAAAGACGCGTGCGTGCTTCGATTCCATTCCACAGCAGCTTGCCAAAGAGAATCGTAAATTTCAATACAAGGTAGTGCGAGCGGGGGGCAATGCGTCTCTCTTTGGAGATGCTCTCGATTGGCTTGTATTGTCGGGTACGGTGGCGCGCTGCAGCCTAGTCGGGCAGATCGAAAGCCCTTTAGAGGCCTTCGTTAACCCTTCTGCTTTTAAAATCTATCAGGCGGATACAGGGCTGCTGGTCTCCAAGGCCGGTGCTCAACGCGCCGATATTCTTGCCGGTATCGGCGGCACATTCATGGGTGCACTTACCGAAAACTACGTTGCCCAACAGCTTTCAGCCATGGGTTATCCACTGCATTATTGGGCGCGAGATAATCGTGCGGAAATCGACTTTGTAGTAGAGAAGCAGGGATGCTTGTCTGCGATTGAAGTCAAGGCGGGGGAGAACACAAGATCTCGAAGTCTGTCCTCACTTAAAAAGACCCATCCGGGCGTGCGCCTTATCAGGCTATCGACTAAGCCCTTTGGAATGAATGATGGGCTTATGTCTGTTCCGCTTTATGCGGCATTTTGTCTATAGGGATGATGCTGGTGTAATGCATGGGGCCCGGGGCGCAGCGTTTACTGCGCTCCGGGCCCCGCTGCTTTGTAAAACCATGACGGTTTAGTCGCCGTTGTTTTAGTCAAACAAACTCGGCATGTCATTTTCCTTCATGAGGGCGCCGGCGGAGGGCAGGCTCTGCGCGGTGAACTTCTCGGCCGAGACGCCGGCGCCAAGGATTTCCTCGGTCGTGCCGACGGTGGTGACCGAGCGGCCCTTCTTGGCCGTAAAGGCCTGGACGCCCTGCGTGTTGGTGGTCGTCTTGGTCTTGAGCAGCGACGTGTTGAAGTTCATCAGGCGGTAGTCGCTCGAGACCAGCGCGAGGTCGCGGTCCTCCTTGAGCACCTGCGCATACAGCAGCTTGCTGCCGCCGTAGATGGCGTTCTTAAGGCGCTTGCGGTTGGTCTTGGTAGCGTATCCAGAAAGCGCGACACGCACCACGCGGCCGTTCTCAAAGACGAACAGCACGTCGGCCTTGTAGTCCTCGGGGTCGATGACCCAGATGACGCTCTCGTCGGGTTCCATCTCAAGATCGGTCGGAAGGTACGAGCCCAGCTGGGCCGACTTGGTGTCCTCAAACGCCGCGACCTTGCACTTGTACACCTGGCTCTTGTTGGTAAAGACCAGCAGCTCGTGGGTGTTGGAGGACGGGAACTCGATAAAGGGTTTGTCGCCGTCCTTGTACTTGAGCGTGGTCGCCTTCTTGAGCACGCGGTCCGTCATCTTCTTTAGGTAGCCATCGCGCGAGAGCATGATGGTGACCGGGTACTCCTCGACCTCGGGCTCCAAGCTTACCTCGATAACCTCATGGGGCTCGATCCTGCCCGTGCGGCGCGGCATCACGTACTTCTTGTTGACCGCTGCTAGCTCGTCGCTGATGACCTTCTTGACGTTCTCCTCGCTGGAGAGGATCTCCTCAAGCTCGGCAATCTCGCCCTCGAGCTTGGCGATGTCCTTGGTGCGGTTGAGGATGTACTCCTCGTTGATGTTGCGGAGCTTAAGCTCGGCGACAAACTCGGCCTGGGTCTCGTCGATGTCGAAACCCTTCATAAGGTTGGGTACAACCTCTGCCTCGAGCTTAGTGCCGCGGATGATGGCGATGGCCTTGTCGATGTCGAGCAGAATTGCCTCAAGGCCGTGCAGCAGGTGCAGTCGCTCGGACTTTTTGCCCAGGTCAAAGTTAATGCGGCGACGCGTGGACGCAATACGCCACTTGACCCACTCGTGCAGAATCTGGCGCACGCCCATAACACGGGGATAGCCGTCGACGAGCACGTTGAAGTTGCACGAGAACGAATCCTGCAGCGTGGTCGAGCGATAGAGCTTGGCCATGAGCTTGTCGGGGTCGACGCCGCGCTTAAGGTCGATGGCGATGCGCAGACCCGAAAGGTCGGTCTCGTCGCGGATGTCGGCGATCTCCTTGACCTTGCCCTCCTTGGAGAGCTTGACGATGCGTTCGATGATGACATCGGTCTTGGTGGTGTAGGGGATCTCGTAGACCTCGATGATGCGCTCTTCGGGAATCCAGCGCCAGCGGGAGCGAATCTGGAAGCTGCCCAGGCCGGTCTCGACGATCTTCTCCATCTCCTCGCGGCGGTAGATAATCTCGCCGCCGGTCGAGAAGTCGGGCATGGGCATGTACTCGAGCAGGTCGCAGTCGGGATCCTGCAGGTAGTGCATCGTGGCGGTGCAGACCTCGTTGAGGTTGAAACCGCAGATGTCGGACGCCATGGCGACGCCGATGCCCTTATTGGCCGAGACAAGGATGTTGGGGAACGTGGTGGGCAGCAGGCGCGGCTCCTTCATGGCGCCGTCGTAGCTGTCGACGAAGTCGACCGGGTCCTTGTCGATGTCCTTGAAGATCTCGGCGCTGATGGGGGAGAGCTTGGCCTCGGTGTAACGCGAGGCGGCGTAGCTCAGGTCGCCCGAATAGTACTTGCCAAAGTTGCCCTTCGACTCCACGAAGGGGGCAAGCAGCGCTTCGTTGCCCGTCGCCAGGCGCACCATCGTTTCGTAGATCGCGGCATCGCCGTGCGGGTTGAGCTTCATGGTCTGACCCACGATGTTGGCGCTCTTTTGGCGCTCGCCCTTGAGCAGGCCCATCTTGTACATAGTGTAGAGCAGCTTGCGGTGCGAGGGCTTAAAGCCGTCGATCTCGGGGAATGCGCGCGAGACGTTGACGCTCATGGCGTAGGGCATGTAGTTGACCTCGAGCGTCTGCGTGATCGGCTGGTCGGTGACCTCGGAGTGCAGGCCGATGACGTTCTCGGCGTTGACCTGCTTTTTCTTTGGCTGGTTCTTCGTCTTCTTCTTTGCCACGATTTCCTCTTGAACTTCTTATGGGCCGTCGTTATCGATTTGCTGCTATTGCAGGTCCAGCTGGTCCAGGTATTCCTTGCCGTGCTCGGAGATATGGCGCTTGCGGCCCGCCTCGTCGTTGCCCAGCAACAGGTTGAACATGGTTTCCATCTTGGTGACGTCCTCGGGCTCCACCTTGATCAGGCGGCGCGTCTCGGGGTTCATGGTGGTGAGCCACATCATGTCCGGATCGTTCTCACCAAGACCCTTGGAGCGGTTGATGGAGCACTTCTGGTCGCCGATCTCCTTGAGGATGCCGTTCTTCTCGAGCTCGGTGTAGGCAAAGTAGGTTTTCTCTTTGCAGTTGATCTCGTAGAGCGGCGACTCGGCGATATACACGTAGCCCTCGTCGATAAGTGTGGGCACCAGGCGGTAGAGCATGGTGAGCACGAGCGTGCGGATGTGGTAGCCGTCGACGTCGGCGTCCGTACAGATGATGACCTTGTTCCAGTTGAGGTTGTCCAGGTCAAAGGCACCAAGGTTCTTGATGCGCTTGTCCTTGATCTCCACGCCGCAGCCCAGCACGCGCATAAGGTCCATGATGATGTCGGACTTAAAGATGCGCGGGCAGTCCTCCTTCAGGCAGTTGAGGATCTTGCCGCGGACGGGCATAACACCCTGGAACTCGGCGTCGCGCGACGTGCGGATGGCGCCTGCTGCCGAGTCGCCCTCTACGATGTAGATCTCGCGACGGTTTTTGTCCTTGGAACGGCAATCGATGAACTTCTGCACGCGGTTGGCCATGTCGGTCTTCTGCTGCAGGTTGGTTTTGATGCTCTGGCGGGTCTTCTCGGCGTTCTCACGCGAGCGCTTGTTGATGAGCACCTGCTCCACAATCTTGTTGGCGGCGTCTTTGTTCTCGATCAAATAGGTCGAGAGACGCTCCTTAAAGAAGGCGGTCATGGCCTGCTGGATAAAGCGGTTATTGATAGCCTTCTTGGTCTGGTTTTCGTAGGACGTCTGGGTGGAGAAGCAGTTGGTCACCAGTACCAGGCAGTCCTGGACGTCTTGCCACTTAATGCCGCTCTCGTTTTTGTTGTACTTGCCCTGGCTCTTGATGTAGGCATCGATGGCGCTGGTCAGGGCGCTGCGGGCCGCCTTCTCCGGCGAGCCACCGTTCTCGAGCCATGATGAGTTGTGGTAGTACTCCTGCATTGTGAGGGTGCGCGAGAAGCACATGCACGCGGTGATCTTTACGTTGTAGTCGGGCAGGTCCTCGCGGTCGCGACCGCGACGGTCGGCCTCGATGAAGAAGGGCTCGGTGAGGTAGTCGGCACCGACCTTCTCGAGCACGTAGTCCTCGATGCCCTTGGGGTAGCAGAAGTCCTCTTCGGAAAACTCGCCATCGTCGCCTTCGATGCGCAGGCGGAAGGTCACGTTGGCGTTGACCACGGCCTGGCGGCGCATGGTCTCGCGATACCAGTCGTGGGGAATGCTGATCGAGGTAAAGACCTCAAGATCGGGGCGCCACTTGATGGTGGTGCCGGTGCGGTTCTCATCGCTGGGCTCAATCTCGAGCGCCTTCTTTTTGGTGCCGACGACCTTGCCCTTCTTAAAGTGCAGGGAGTACTTGTTGCCGTCGCGCCAGACGGTGACGTCCATGTACTCGGAAGCGTACTGGGTCGCGCACGAGCCCAGGCCGTTGGTGCCGAGCGAGAAGTCGTAGTCGCCGCCCTGGTTGTTGTTGTACTTGCCGCCGGCGTAGAGCTCGCAAAAGACGAGCTCCCAGTTAAAGCGCTTCTCGGAGGGGTTCCAGTCGAGCGGGCAGCCGCGGCCATTGTCCTCTACCTGAATGGAGCCATCGCGAAAGGCGGTGAGGGTGATGAGCTTGCCGTAGCCCTGGCGCGCCTCGTCAACGGCGTTGGACAGGATCTCGAAGGCGGCATGCGCGCAACCGTCGAGCCCGTCAGAGCCAAAGATGACGGCGGGGCGCAGGCGTACGCGCTCCTCGTCCTTGAGCTGACGAATACTGTCGTTACCATAGTTTGCGGTGTTTTTTGCCATGCTCGCTCTCTCGATGCTCCTTTGCTGCGTTTAAGTCATATAGATAGTCAAGGTAGCATAGCCCAGCCCACAGACGATTCCACCCAACACGAAATCCATCGAACAATCGTTCGGATTCGGGCACCTTTGGCTTCTGCGGTCATTCCCTGCGCGGTGTGGTGCTCGTGTTAAAACCGTGGCTTATCGGCTGGTAGAATTGCCGCATCAAGACTGCATGTTGTTTGAGGGGGCGCAATGACCGAGAAAGAGAAGATGGAGCGCGGTGAGTGGCATGATGCCAACTTTGACGAGGAGCTCCTGGCGCAACGCGCGAAGGCGGAGGCGCTCTGCTATGACTTTAATATGGCAAAACCTGGAAGCGACGCACAGCTCGATGCTTTGAAGTCCTTGCTCGATACCGATCTTCCCGGGGGGCTGACGGTCCTTTCGCCTGCCTACTTTGACTACGGGAGCAAGACGACCTTTGGTGAGGGCTGTTTTGTAAACCATGGCTGCTACTTTATGGACGGCGGCTCTATCACCTTTGGTGGCAACGTGTTTATCGGGCCGTTTTGCGGCTTCTACACCGCTTCGCACCCCCTAAAGGCAAGGACCGCAACTTGGGTCTCGAGAAGGCTCTGCCCATCGTTGTCGGCGATAACTGCTGGTTTGGCGCGAACGTGTCAGTGCTGCAGGGAGTTACCATCGGCAGCGGTTGCGTAATTGCCGCGGGCAGCGTCGTGACGGAAGACCTTCCAGACAACGTGGTGGCGGCAGGCGTCCCCGCAGTCGTCAAGAAGACCATCGAACAATAACGAAGCCCTTAAACGATAGTGCCCCACTGTCCTCGGTGGAATGCGGGGCGAGGAAGCCGAGCTCGACTCCGCTGGCGACATCTAATGCGCAATGGGCTGGCTCTGGGTATTCAGAACCAGCCCATTTTGATGTTCGATGAGCCGAGCCGGCGTCTCTCACAAAAATAACTAGGAGCTAGCGAGACTTATCCGAATTGACCTCATTGGCGGTGTCTTTTTCGAGCGCCGTGCGGCGGGCGCTGTAGGCGACAAGGCCGGCGCCTGCAGCGGCGAGTGCTGCAGCGGCTGCCGTAAGGGGAGCGTTGACATCGCCCGTGCCCGCAAGTGCGCCCGCTTTTCCGGAGCGCTTGTTATTGCCGTGGTCCTTGCCGCTGCCGGAGCTGCTTCCGCCGGAGCCGCCGCCCTCGTCAGTACCGCCGCCACTCGAGCTACCATCGCCGTCTGCTGTCATCGGGGCGTCGTGAAGTCCTGTCGTATCCGCGCTGTCGCATACGCCGACCTGAACTTCTGAGCGTTCGCATGCCGCGTCGGGCACATGAAGCTCGTGCAGAACGGCACTCAGCGCCGAGTTTGCGCCCGGTCGGATCTCCTCGAGCGTTACGGGGTCGAGCGCCACCAGATTACGCGCCTTCGCATACAGCGTGACGCGTTTGCCCACTTCGTCGCTCCGACTCTCGGGGATGGCGAAGCTCATGCGGAACTGTGCCGTGCAACCCGGTGCCAGCACGGCGTTGCCGTTGTCGGCTACCAGCGGGTGCGTTGCAAAACGTGCGCCCAGCGTCTCGAGCGCGTACTTTACGTGTGCCATGTCGTTGGCCGAAGCGTCTTCGGCAAGCTCTGGATCGTAGATCGAAGCCATGCGTGCGTTCGCTCCGAATCCGATGGATGCGCTGGAGAACGGCTGGCTGGAGCCCTCTCGGTACAGATCGATTGTGCCGGCAGTCAGCAAAGTGTTGCCGTCGTTTCGCACCGTGACCATGAAGGATTCGCCTGCTGCTCCGGGCACCACCGCGCCCGAGGTAGCGACCGCGCCCGTCGGAGTGGCACACGCCACCAGAGGCACTTCGATGCCGTGCAGCTCTGCCTCGCTCTTCTCCGCGCTCACAATGTGCGTGGCGAGCGCGGAGAGCATGCCTCCCGACGTCAAAAATGTCGTTATCTGATCGACGGGATGGTCCAGCTCGCACATCACGAACGGCTCCGTGAACAGATCACCTGCCAAGGTGCTGGCGAAGATGCGGAAGTGCTTGCCCATCACTGCTACCGGGTTGCCTTCTTCGTCGTAGGTTTGCCCCACCTTGCCATCGGTGTTCTCTATATAGAGCGCGCACCTGCCGTTGTTGCTTACGCTAAACGATGCCGGGCCACAGCCTGCGGCACCCACGGGCTGCGTTGCAAATGCCGATGCGCCTCGCGTCCAAGTAATATGCTGCAGCTGCTCGTTGACGGTGGCCAAAAAGCCCGAATGTTGTGGCCACGGCACCGCATGGGGCACCGTGGCGTCTGGTGGCATAACGCCCCAGCCCGCAATGGACTGGCCGATCACGGCGTACGATGCGCAGCCGCAACCGTCTGCGGTCTCGTACGCAACGGGCACCACCATTTTGCCGTTGATATTCTCGGGCTCGCTCAGCTCGATACTCGACGGTGCTTGCGGAAAGCGAAGAACTTGGCGGAACGTCAGGCTGTCGCCCGAAACGTCCGACCACAGGGTAAAGCATTCCAGCGCAACCTCGGCCTCGCTGCCGAGCGCCTTCTCTGCGGTGGTTCCGCGGCGGTGGAGGTAGGCACCCGACAGGCGTCCGTCGACCAGCGTCTTGCCTACCGTGATGCGCGGGCACTGCAGGCAATGGTAGCCATCCTCTTGCAGGCGGCCGCGCGAGATGCTGCGCCATGACGTATGCGACACCACGCGGATCTCGTCATTACTTATGCGCAGGCGCACAACGGACAGTATGCCGGCTGTGCTTGCCGTATCGAAAAGGGTGTTGTCGCCGGCGGGGCGCTCGCCCGAGACCAGCAGCACGTAGGCGTCCTGGTTTCCTCTTCCGTCCGTATATTCCACCACGTCGAAGTCGTAATCGAATATGCCGTTGCGCTCCACGTCGCCCTCGCCAAACCCAAGGGGAAAGTCCACGGGCGTGGGAGCGGACCACGTGCCGTTTGCCTTTGTGTGCACCACCAGGCGCGAGCGGCCATTGTCGCCGTAGCGCACCGAGGCGATACGGAACAAGCATTCTACGCCGGCAATCATCGTTAGCTTCATGTGGGCTTCGCTGAGCACGCCGGAAAACAGCACGTTGTCGCTCGAGGGTTTTATGCCGCCACGCTCGTCCTCCGACACGCCGGCAGAATTGGCGTTCGGGTCCGCAACGGCGTTCGTTGACTGACCGATGTAGGTGTACTCATACATCGGTGCGGCATTTTCGTCGTTCTCTATCAGCGCATGGACGAAATGTTCGACCTGTCCCGTGTCGTCGCTCTCCGCGTTCGCCTCGAGCTCAATGCGCGTGACCGTTTGATCCCAATCGCGCACGACAGGCGCGGCGTTTACGGCAGTGGCCTTAACCTCGGCGCGTGCGAGCAGCTCGGCGTTGGTGACGATGGTGGCCGATGCGATAAACTGCGGCACACCACCTGCCTCGGCGTTGCCGGCCGAGCCGAAGCAGGCATCCAACGTATAAGGCGTATTTCCACCCAATGCCAGCTCAGAGCGCTGGAGTACATACTGGTCGCCATTGTTCACCGACATATTCCACGAATCGATGAGTGTGGGCCACGACCCCGACCAAGCCTTGGTGGTCCACTTGAACATTACGAACTGGAGTATCACATCGACATCGACGTCTGCACCCACGCGCAGCCGCGGAAGCTGGTGTCCATCTGCCTTCTCGTACCCAATGAACAGCGTGAGGGATGCGGCACCGCGCACGGCAGACGAAGCGACGCCTGCAACGCCGGCTCCAAAGGTGACGGCAAGCCCGATCTGGATGGTGAACGAGCCCGACGTGTTGGAATAGTCGAGCGAAATGTTCTTGAAAAACGCCGCGCCGCTGCCGTGCGTGTGGGCAGCCACAGCGAGCGCCAGCTTCGCCAGCACCCAAGGGTTGACGTTTAGGAAAAATGGCACCGGTCCTAGGGTAAACTGCTCGGTCCAATTGAGGTCAGTTCTTACCTGGAAGAGGGCCTTAATATTGCCGTATGCGGGGTCGTTGTTGTTACCCCAGGTTTTGCCCACCCAATCGTAGGCGAGCGAGCCGTACAGCTGTGTGGCGATATCCATCGTGAACAGCGGCGTGCAATGGTGGCGAAGGAGCTTGGTGTTTCTTGGATCGGTGCCCGAACCGGCACTCATACTTTTGTACTGATTCCACTTCCCCTCCATTTCGTCGAGGTAGCGGTTTGCCTGCTTGGCGCCCGACTCGCGCGGTGACTTCTTCCAGTACTCCGGATCCGGATTGCCCGAATCGTTCATATAGCTGGCTGGTTTGTATCCTCCGCCAAACAGCACGTATCCAGCAAACGAGAAATCGAAGAGGATCGGAAATGTGGGCATCCAGCACGTGAACTTATTACCACCGATGCCGGGAAACGATGCGGGGAAATCAAACGGAGTGATCTCTTGGTCCATAGTGGTGGGGACGATAGTGGTCGATCCGGATTCCGCCTTTGCCGCCGGCGCGGTAACAACGGCCATGGGGGAGGAGAGCGTGTAGGTTTTGCCCTGGTAGTCGAGGACAAAGCGCAGCTTGCATCCTTCTTCCAGAAGGCTCGACGCTGCATCGAGGAACTTGTCTTCGAGTGTGAACGTCGCCAGACTATCCGCGCCCGATGCGCTGGCCTTGATCTGACCAATCTGCGTGACGGTTTCGGTTGAGCTGCCCGCAGCGGGCATCACTTTATTGATATGCAATGTTGCCTGCCCGCCCTGCGGCAGATGAGCCTGCACGGTAAAAGCGTGCGTGTCGGGCTGGTCGTTTGCCGCTTCGTCCGCTGGCATTGCCATAAACGTGGCGTCGGCGTACTGGATGTCCCATTCGTCGAACGTGAGCTGGCGGAAGTACGGCTCGCCGTCGGAAAGCGGACGTGTGGGTGCGGTTATGGCGGTGCCGCCCTGGATACGCGCAAGGGGAATCTCGACATCACGGTAGCCCGCCATGCTAATGGAGATGCCGCCGTTAAAGTCGTACGCGTCAAGGAGCGTTGCCTCGTCCACGTAGCCTTCCGAAAGAGGGGCGACCTCAAAGATGGCCGTGCCTTCGTCATCGGTCGTGGCGGTTAGCTGCTTGCCTACGGCATAGCGCGATGTGAGCGTGACCTGGGCACCTGCGATGGGCGTATTCTTGTTGGCGACGTCGACCACGACCACACCAAACATGGTGCGCGAGAGAACGAGCACCTTGAAGGGGTCTTCTTCGTCGGCATAGGCCGCGGTGGGCGCGAACGGCAGCAGGAAGGCATTTTCGCTTCCCGGCACGCGAGGCAACATAATGCTCGCCAGCGAGGACGCTCCAGCAACAAGTAACGAACGGCGATCAAGCATCTTGGGCTCCCATCCCGCAAATATCGGTGGAAATAATCCAATTTTGCGAGAAGACGCTTCGTGGCGGTAGTGCCGTTCAAGGGTCAAAATGTCCAAATTGATCGAGCGAAGCGCCGGGTTCCGGAACGCGTTCGATGCGCTTGGCAGCCCGGTCGCTAACGCAACATGTGCGCGACCAGCTCGGCGCGTGTGCCGATGCCAAGCTTTGCGTATACGCCGGATAGGCGGTTTTTGACGGTGCCCGGCGATACTCCCATATGGCCTGCGATTTCAGCGTTGGTCCATCCGCGGCAGGCGAGCATGGCCATGGTGAACTCTGTGGTCGTTAAATCGTCGGCAACGTCCTCGCCCGAATCGGGGTTGTGGATGCGCCGCCAGCCGTAGCTGAAGCGGTACGTGATCTCGATGATGCGTGCGAAGTCGTCAGGGTATTGCGTTTTTAGGCATGCCTCGATGAGCCCCTGCAAAAGGCCGTGGTGCTCGCCAATGAGCTCGATAAGGCCGTCGGGGCGCGCAATGTCCCAAGCGGCTCCAAAATGCGCTTTTGCGGCGTCGATGTCCTTGAGGCTCATGCATGCCATGGAAGCTGCCAGGTGCAGGAACAGTTCCGAGATGGGATAGCTTCCCTGTTTCATAATTAGGGCGTTTTCCGCCATGCCCAGGCTGCGGCCGTATTCGCCGCGCAGATACAAGGCGTGCGCCATCACGTAGCTGGCGAACAGTCGCAGGCCTTCGGGTAGGTGCGCCGCAAGTGGATAAAACTCTTCGGCAGAATACGGGGAAGGCAAGTGCAGCAGGACGCTCGCGGCCGAGGCGAACAGGATATGCGTGGCGTGGACGGCGGGCGATTCCTCGTCGGCCGGCGTATCGAGGATGCCCGCAAGGCACCGGCGGGCGTCGGCGATACGGTTGAGCGACAGACTGGCGTATCCGCAGATAAAGCATGCGGAATAGCGCAGCGCGGGATCGGTGACGTCAAGATAGGGGTGCGCCGTCTTGGCGGCGAGTGCGGCCTGTCCGCGAAAGTACAGCGCTTCTGCCGTGGCGATGGCGCGTGAATCGGGGTCGGAAATGCCTGCAACCGCAGCGTCAATCTGCCCCGGCACAAAGGCGGTGCACATCAACGGCATGGGAACGCATGGGTAGCCATCGCAGTCCATCTTCCATCTCCCAACAGCTGGCAACACTAGCAGCAATTGTACTCTTGTTGCTCGGGACTGGAATTTGTGGGTATCGCCTACGATTGTGCCGAACGTATAAAGGAAGAGTCTATTGGCGATGCTCCCAAGGTGGCTACCGAAGTCTAGCTGACCTTGGGATATAGAAAAACTGCCGCCCCTGCAAAAAGCTCTGTCGCAGCGATGGGAAACGTATCTCGTTCTGCATATAATGAGGTCATATGACGGTGCGTCTGCATACGCGCGGCGCATTTCCATCGAACCGAGAAGGAGCTCTGCATGGATCCCAACAAGCGTCCCGACGACATGGTACGTATCACCACTCCCGAACTTGCCCAGGCGTTCATCGAAGAGCAGGTCGCTGCAATCCGCGAGCAGATCGGCGACAAAAAGGTCCTGCTGGCTCTTTCCGGTGGTGTCGACAGTTCGGTTGTCGCGGCCCTGCTCATCAAGGCCATCGGCAAGCAGCTCATTTGCGTGCATGTTAACCACGGCCTGATGCGCAAGGGCGAGAGCGAGCAGGTCGTCGACGTCTTCAAGAATCAGATGGATGCCAACCTGGTTTACGTTGACGCCACAGATCGCTTCCTGGACAAGCTCGTGGACGTCGAGGATCCCGAGGCCAAGCGTAAGATTATCGGCGCCGAGTTCATTCGCGTGTTCGAGGAGGAGGCCCGCAAGGTTGGCGATGAGGTCAGCTTCCTCGCCCAGGGCACCATCTATCCCGACATCCTGGAGTCCCAAGACGGCGTGAAGGCTCACCACAACGTGGGCGGTCTGCCCGAGGATCTGCAGTTTGAGCTCTGCGAGCCCGTCAAACTGCTGTACAAGGACGAGGTCCGCGTCGTGGGTCGCGAGCTCGGCCTGCCCGAGAATATGGTTGAGCGCCAGCCGTTCCCCGGTCCCGGCCTGGGCGTCCGCTGCCTTGGTGCCATCACCCGCGACCGTCTTGAGGCGCTGCGCGAAGCCGACGCCATCGTGCGCGAGGAGATCGACAAGGCCGGTCTGACCATCTGGCAGTATTTTGCCGTCGTGCCCGACTTCCGCGCAACCGGTGTGCGCGAGGGCAAGCGCGCCTACGATTGGCCCTGCATCATCCGCTGCATCAACACCGTCGATGTCATGACTGCCGAGGTTCCCGAGCTCGACTGGGCGCTACTCAAGCGCATTACCGCCCGCGTCACCGCCGAGGTCCCCGGTATTTGCCGCGTTTGCTACGACCTCACGCCGAAGCCCGTTGGCACGGTCGAGTGGGAGTAAGCTAACTCAGCTGGTAGGCGACGAGAACTAGCAGATGTGACAAAGGGACAGTCCCTTTGTCACATCCTCGATATTATGTGCGGGATGGTACGCCACGCGGCGTGCCATCCCGTTCGTTATTTTAATGAGCCGAGTGCGCGAGTGGGAAGAGTCACGAGCATGGTCGTTCCGCGCTCCGAGCTCTCTTCGACCTCGATGGAGCCGCCGTGGAGCGCGGCGATCTCCCAGACCAGCGCAAGCCCCAGCCCCACGCCGCCGTATGCCCTGCTGCGCGATTTGTCGACGCGAAAGAAGGGCTGAAAGATGCTCGTCTGGTATTGCTCGGGAATGCCCGGCCCCTGGTCGCGCACGCGTAGCAGCACGCGGTCGCCTTCGGCGCAGGCGTTGATTTGCACGGTCGAGTTGGGCGCGCTATAGCGTATGGCGTTTTCGGTCAAGTTGAACAGCAACCGATAGATCAGCGTGTCGCTGCCGATCATTTGCGCGTCGCCCTCACTTGTAAGCGTGATGTCTTTTTGCTCGGCAAGGGGTGCCAGGTCCGTGAGCACTTCTTCGATCATCGGCGCTAGGTCAATCACATCGTTGCAAGGGACACTGCGCAGCTCGCTCATCTCGAGCAGGGTCTTTGTCATGTGCGTCATCCGCTCGGTCTGCTCCTGCAGCAGCCCGAGCAGGCTCGCTGTATCGGCGTCGACGTCGGGGTGCTCGGCGCAAAACAGCTCGACCTGGGCCTGCATGAGCGCAAGTGGCGTGCGCAGCTCGTGCGCCGCATTGCCCGTAAACTGTCTTTGTGCGGAAAATCCCTCGTCAAGGCGGGCAATCATGTCGTTAAACGACGCGCTGCAGCGCCTGAGTTCAGAGGGCACGTCCTCGCTGATTTTTGTGTCGGCGAGGTTGTCGGGCCGCACGCTCTCGACTTGCGTCGCAAAGAAGCGCAACGGCCGCAGCGCATGTCCGCTTACAAAGTAGGCCAGCACGCCGCCGAGCAGCGTCACCGCCGCAGTTATATACCAGCTCGTCGCGCCAAACGATTCTTGGGCGTCGTTCACGACGATGGTCAGCGCGTCGTCGAGCTCTTTGTTTGTCGGGTCAAATGAGCTGGGCGAGGCCGCCTCCACCTTGCTGTGCGCCGATAGTTCATTGCCGATCGAGTCCATGTAGCGCATGCCGGAGTAGCCAACCAGGCAATTCATAAGTACGCAGGTTGAACATATCAGCAGTGCCGTCATCAACGTGATGCGCCACTGCAGCGACAGCCGCTTCATTTGCCGTCCTCCATAACGTAGCCTTCGCCGATTCGGTTGCGGATGGGGTCGTGCCCCAACGCGCCGCGCAGCTTTTTGCGCAGCGACGAGATGTGCACGCGGGTTGCGTTGCTAAAGCTGTTGACGCTGCTGTCCCATACATGCTCGATAAGCTCTTCCTGGCTCACCGGCCGCCCCTGGTTAAGCATCAGGTATTCCAAGATGCCGGTCTCCTTGCGCGTGAGGGATAGGGTCTCGCCGCCCACGGAGGCGAGGCGCGCTTTGGTGTCAAAGCTCAGCGATCCACAGGTTAGAACAACGTCGCTTTGCGTAAAGCGCCTGAGCGTGAGGCTGCGTATACGTGCCGCCAGCTCGTCAAGATGGAACGGCTTGGTGAGGTAGTCGTTGGCGCCCGCATCGAGCCCCGCTACCTTGTCGGAGACCTCGCCACGTGCCGAGAGCACAAGCACCTTGGTCTCACAATCAGTTGTCCTGAGTTGCCTGAGCACGGTCATGCCGTCGACATGGGGGAGATTGAGGTCGAGCACGACAAGATCAAAGGTCTCGACATCGAGTAGATCGAGGGCCTGCTGCCCGTCGTAGCAGCAGTCGACGCTATAGGCCAAGTTGCGCAGGCTGCGTGCGATCGCATCGCACAGCGCCCGCTCGTCCTCGACGACCAAGATGCGCATAACGTTCTCCTTGCATAGTCATTCACGCTTAACACGGATTTTATAGTCGGTATGGTCCAATGGGTCGCGAAACGAAAGGAGTGGTCAGATTGTTCAAAGCGATTAAGCCTGTGGCGCAGGTGGCTTTGCTGATCGTTGGGGTAGCCATGGTTGGCTTTGGAATTATGCGCGGCGAGGCAGATGCCGTGCTGGCCAAGGCAATCAGGCTGTGCTTGGAGTGTATCGGAATTGGATAAAAGAAAAAACACTGCATCGCATCTTTTGGCGAGATTCCGCGGATTGATTCAGGCGGCGGCGACGCTTGCGACCAATATTCACCTGCCTAACTTTGCCAAGGGCGGTATCTACCAGGGAGCCGGCAAAGCCGTCTGCGTGCCGGGGCTTAACTGCTACTCGTGTCCAGCGGCCTCGGGTGCGTGCCCCATCGGGTCGTTTCAGTCGGTGGTGGGATCGTCTAAGTTCAGCTTTTCGTATTACGTCACCGGAACGCTCATTCTGATCGGCGTGCTACTGGGACGTTTTGTATGCGGCTTTTTGTGTCCGTTTGGATGGCTGCAAGAGCTTCTGCATAAGATTCCCAGCAAAAAGCTCTCCACGAAAAAGCTCAAGCCGCTCACGTACATCAAGTATGCCGTGCTACTGTTTGCCGTGGTGCTGCTGCCCGTCTTGGTGGTTAACGATGTGGGTATGGGCGACCCGTTCTTTTGCAAGTATATTTGCCCGCAGGGTGTGCTCGAGGGCGCGATTCCGCTGTCCATCATGAATACGGGAATCCGCTCCGCGCTGGGAAAGCTCTTTTCCTGGAAGCTCGCGATCCTCATTGCGGTTGCGGTGCTGAGCGTGCTGTTCTACCGCCCCTTCTGTAAATGGATTTGCCCCCTCGGCGCATTTTATGCACTCATGAACAAGGTGTCGTTGCTGGGGATTCAGGTCGATCATTGTAAATGCGTCTCGTGCGGCAAGTGCGCCAAGGTGTGCCAGATGGACGTGGACGTTACGCGTACGCCCGACCATGCCGAGTGCATTCGTTGCGGCAAATGCGTGGGCGCGTGCCCCGTCGATGCTATTAGCTTTCGCTACGGGCTGGGTGTGACTGGCGACAAACCCGCGCAGTCCACGCAAGCCTGCGAAAACAAATAGGTACCTATATAAGTTTCGATATAAACGGAGGAACCATGAAACTGTCAAAAATTGCGGCTCTGTTGATGCTGCCCGTGCTGGCGCTGACTCTCGCGGCGTGCTCTGCCCCCAAGGGCGACGCGAAGGATGCCACGAGCGGCGATGCGCAGATTGCCGAGCTTGTGGCACAAAAGCCGTCGAGCGCCGAGGAGGCGGCCAAGCTGTACCAGCAGCTGCTGCAAAAGGAAAACGAGATCTTTGCGAGCGATAACGCCCTATGGGAAAAGGTGTTCCTTGCGGCCAACAAAGACACTCCCATGATTGAGGACGGCAAGAACTACGGTGACTTCTTGCTCGATACCATCGAGGGCGCCAAGGATCAGTTTGCGGCTGACGAGCTTAAGACGCTTAAGGCCGGCGCGCAGCAGGTCAAGGAGATCGAGGACAAGCTCATGGCGCTGGAGAAGGAGTTCCCCGGATGCGGCAGCACGCCCGGCGAGGGGGAGAGCGTCGATGCCTCGACCGCAGGCATGACCAACGGCGAGAGCGGGGAGACGAAGTTCCCCAGCTTTAAGGGCAAGGACTTGGACGGCAACGATGTAAACAGCGACGAGCTGTTCTCCAAGAACAAGGTCACCGTCATGAACTTCTGGTTTACCACCTGCAAGCCGTGCGTGGGAGAGCTGGGTGATCTGGAGAAGCTCAACAAGGAGCTTGCCGAGAAGGGCGGCCAGGTCGTGGGCGTTAATTCCTTTACGCTCGATGGCAATAAAGACGAGGTGGCTGATGCCAAGGACGTGCTTTCCAAGAAGGGCGTGACGTATAAGAACATCTGGTTTAAGTCGGACAGCGAGGCCGGAAAGTTCACCTCCAACCTGTACTCGTTCCCGACCACCTACGTGATCGACCAGAACGGTAACATTGTGGGAGAGCCGATCATGGGCGGCATCAACTCCGCTGAGCAGCGCGAGGCGCTCAACAAACTGATCGATCAGGCACTCGCGAAGAGCGAACAGTAAGTCTGTGGGACAGACAACTGAAGGGGAGTCGCTGGAAACAGCGACTCTTTTTCTGCTTCGGGGTAGCATCATGGGTATACGTCGAAAGGGCACGCAGCTTTTCGTGCATTGCCTGAGCGGTGCGCGAAGCAACCAAGCTGTGAGTTTTCTTAAGCGTTCTGGGTATGGCAGTGTCAAGAATATCGGCGGCATAAGCGGCTACACGGGAAAGGTGGTGCGTTAGCTATGAAGGTGGTTATCGTTGGAGGCGTCGCGGGCGGCGCATCGGCGGCGGCACGTTTGCGCAGACTCGACGAGCAGGCCCAAATTGTCATCTTTGAGCGCACGGGTTTTGTATCGTATGCCAATTGTGGGCTTCCGTACTACATTGGCGGCGTGATAGAAGAAGAGAGCGCATTGACGCTGCAGTCTCCCAAGGGCTTTTGGGATCGCTTTCGCATTGCGGTCAAGACGAGTCACGAGGTGTTTGCCATCCATCCCGATTCGCATACGGTCGAGGTTCGCAATATGCTGACGGGCGAGGAATTTGTCGAGACGTATGACAAGCTCATCCTGTCGCCGGGTGCAAAGCCGATTCGCCCTGCGTTGCCGGGCATCGACTCGGATAAAATCTTTAGCCTACGCACCGTTGAGGACACGCTGCGTATTCACAGCTATGTTCGAGAGCGGCGACCGAGCAGTGCCGTCGTGATCGGCGGCGGCTTCATTGGCGTCGAGACGGCGGAGAATCTGTGCGAGCTGGGGCTCCAGGTGACCCTTCTGCAGCGTCCCGTCCAGCTTATGAACAACCTGGATTACGACATGGCGACCCTTTTGCATACCGAGGTGCGTGAGCACGGTATCGATCTGCGCCTCAAGGCCGATGTGACAGGTTTTGAGGAAGTTGATGGCCGCGTTGTCACCCATGTTGCGGGCGATGGCCCTATCGGAGCCGATATGGTACTGCTTGCCATTGGCGTGGCACCTGAGAGCCATCTGGCGCAAGAGGCGGGGCTCGAACTGGGCATCAAGGGGGCTATTGTGGTCAACGACCGCATGGAGACCTCTGCTGCCGACGTGTATGCCGTGGGCGATGCCGTGCAGGTCACGCATCAGGTGACCGGCGAGGACGCGGTCATTTCGCTCGCCGGCCCCGCCAACAAGCAGGGGCGTGTCGTCGCCGATGTCATAGCCGGCATGGACAGCTGCTACCTCGGATCGTTGGGCTCATCGGTTATCAAGGTATTCGACTTGACGGCGGCAAGCACGGGACTATCCGAAAAGGCAGCACACGCGGCGGGAATTGACTGCGACAGCGTGGTCCTGTCGCCCGGTTCGCATGCGGGTTATTATCCGGGTGCAACGCCCATGACCATGAAGGTTGTCTTCGAGAAGCAGGGATTGCGCCTGCTGGGTGCGCAAATCGTGGGCATCGATGGTGTGGACAAGCGTATCGACGTTCTGGCGACTGCCATCCAGGCAGGCATGCGCGGCGATAGGCTTAAGGATTTGGACCTAGCATACGCGCCGCCGTATTCATCGGCGAAGGATCCCGTCAATATGGCGGGCTTTATGATCGAGAACCTCAATCGCGGCATACTGGCGCAGTGGCATTGGGAGGATGAGCCCAACTTGCCACGCGATGGCAGCGTGCAGCTGCTCGATGTTCGTACGGAAGGGGAGTATGAGCGCGGGCATATCGATGGTTTCGTAAACATTCCCGTCGATGATCTGCGCAATCGCCTGAGCGAGCTCGACCGGGCCAAGCCGGTCTACGTGATTTGCCAGAGCGGCATTCGCAGCTACATTGCTTGCCGCATTTTGGCGCAGCATGGCTTTGAGTGCTTTAACTTCTCGGGCGGCTATCGCTTCTTTGCAGCCGTGACTGAGGCTCGCCGCGGCAGCGCTAACGTTATGCCGTGCGGGCTCGAAAAGTAGCGCGCATTGGAATGTGACAAAGTGACAGCCTCTTTGTCGCATCGGGGATGTTATATGCGGGATGGTGCGCCATGCGGCGTGCTGTCCCGTTCGTTTTTTGGCGCGGTTCGTTACATTCCTCACTGGTATCGGCCAAAAATGAGGATAGAGTAGGACAAACGCGCCGAACGTGAACGGCGGGGGAGCGGGCGAGCGCGCCCGCGCGAGAGAGGTTGCCGTCCATGCTGGATCTCAGAGTTATTTGCAAAAGGTACGTTACGCAGTCGTTTACGCAGGTAGCGCTCGACAGCGTAAGCCTGTCTTTTCGCGATAACGAGTTTGTAGCCATCCTGGGTCCCTCGGGTTCGGGTAAAACTACGATGCTCAACGTCATTGGTGGACTCGACCATTTCGATTCCGGCGACCTGCTGATCGATGGCATCTCGACCAAGGATTTCAGCGACCGCGATTGGGATGCCTACAGAAACAATCGCATTGGCTTTGTGTTTCAGAGCTACAACCTCATTCCGCACCAGAGCATTTTGGAAAACGTGGAGCTGGCGCTTACGCTCACGGGCGTGGGACATGCCGAGCGCCGCCAGCGTGCGCGTAAGGCGCTCGAGACGGTTGGTCTGGGCGAGCACGTTGACAAACGCCCGAACCAGCTTTCGGGCGGGCAGATGCAGCGCGTGGCCATTGCCCGCGCCTTGATCAACGACCCCGAGATTGTGCTGGCTGACGAGCCGACCGGCGCCTTGGATTCAACGACGTCCGTGCAGGTTATGGATTTGCTCAAGGACGTTGCGCGCGATCGTCTGGTCATCATGGTCACGCACAATCCCGAGCTGGCGTACCAGTACGCCACGCGCATCGTCAGCCTGGCGGACGGCAAGGTCACCGACGATTCCGACCCCTTTGATGTGGCCACGGTCGCACATCGCGAGGCAAAACCCACGCGCAAAACCTCGATGAGCTTTATGACGGCGCTGGGGCTTTCTGCCCGAAACCTCATGACCAAGAAGGGCCGTACGGCCATGACTGCCTTTGCAGGTTCGATTGGCATTATTGGCATCGCGGCGATTCTGGCGCTCTCCAACGGCGTAAACGGCTACATCAAAAAGGTCGAGGAGGACACGCTCTCAAGCTACCCGCTTACGATTTCCAAACAAGATTACGACCTGTCGTCTATGATGGGCGGACAGGGGGGCACGGATGAGGAGGCGTCCAAGGGCGAGGACTCGTCCGATGGCGCTACCGGCGGCAAGGCTCAGGGGACCGATAAGATCCCTGTGGTCACGGCCGTAAAGGACATGTTCGCAAGTGTTAAATCTAACGATATGACGAGCTTTAAGGCATGGCTTGACGACGGCGGCAACGGTATCGACAAAGAGGTCAACGCTATTCAGTATGGTTACGGCGTGACGCCGGTTGTCTATCGTTCGAGTAAGGGCGACGAGAAGCCCGTTCGCCTTGTTCCCAACGCTATGACCGAGGCCATGAGCGGAGGCGCGAGCTCGGCGGCAACGGTGAGCATGGATTCCATGGGAACGTCGGTCTTTAACGAGATGATTGACGACCAGAGCCTGCTCGACAGCCAGTACGATGTCGTTGCCGGCCATTGGCCTACGTCCGCCAACGAGGCCGTGATGGTGCTTTCGAGCCGCGGAACGGTGGGCGACTACACGCTCTACAGCATCGGCGCGCTGGATATCGATGAGCTCAACGACCTGGTTAACAGTGCCATGACGGCCGACGGCAAGGTCAAGACGCCCAAGACCGGCAGCGACTTTACCTACGACGATGCACTGTCCACGACGTTTAAGGTGTTGTCGCCGGCCGATGCCTATCGCAAAAACGAAGAGACCGGCATGTGGACTGACATGTCTGGCGACGCCGACTTTATGAAAGCCAAGGTTGCCGACGGTATTGACGTGCGCATTGTGGGCGTGGTGCGACCCAACGAGGCGGCAAACGCGAGCGCATTGTCCCCGGGCATTGCCTATACGCATGCGCTGACTCGCCAGCTTATGGAGCGTGCTGCCGATTCGCAAATCGTGCAGGAGCAGCTTGCCCACCCCGAGACGGATGTCTTTACGGGCAAGTCTTTCGATGAACTGCAAGGCGAGGCCAAACAGGGCGTGGATTTGGGCAGCATGTTCGGTGTGGACGAAGCGGCGCTCAAGAGTGCGTTCTCGTTCGATACGTCGGCGCTCTCGGGTGCGGCCGGCGGTATAGACCTTTCTGGTATCGACTTGTCCGGGCTGGACCTTGACCTTTCGGGCGTTGGGAAGGACATCGACTTCAGCGACATCATGGCCAAAGCGCCGGCCCCAGATTTCTCGGGCATCTTTGACGGTCTGGAACTCACGCCCGAGCAGATGCAGCAGGTAGGAACGCTTGCCAACCAGCTGTTTGAGGGCTTTCTGCAGTCTGATCAGTTTAAGGCGCTGTCGCCCGAAGATCTTAAGGACGCGTCAAAGCTTGCTGCCGCATTCTCGGCGTATCTTGAGAATGATGCCGCAGCCCAGCAATGCCTGGCCCAGCTCAAGGCGTTGGGCGGCGATGCCTTGGCCGAGCGTCTGCAGCAGGTGATGGGCGACTATGTGCAAAAGCAGCTGGCTCCGTATTTGCAGCAGTCTATGGATCAGGTGATGAAGGCGGTCAGCGAGCAGATTGCGACGACGGTATCAACCCAGCTCAAGGCGGGTGCGGCAGGGTTCATGGACCAAATGGCGACGCAGATGTCTTCGAGTTTTGCCAACCTGGCGAGCGCCATGCGCGTGGATGCGGGCGCCTTTGCTCGTGCCATCCACTTCAACATGGACGCCGAGGATCTGAGCTCGCTCATGATGAGCTATGCCAAGGCGTCGAAGCTCACCTACGACAACAATCTGACCACGTTGGGCTATGCGGACGAGGCGGACCCCATTTCGGTCAAGATTTTCCCGCGCGACTTTGAGGCCAAGGAGCGCGTGCTCGATTACATCGATGCGTACAACAAGCAGGTCAAAGCTGCTGGCCACGATGAGCAGGCAATCTCGTATACCGACTACATGGGCATCATCATGGGCTCGGTGACCGACATCGTGAATACTATCAGCTTGGTGCTCATCGCATTCGTGAGTATCAGTTTGGTGGTGAGCTCCATCATGATCGGCATCATCACCTACATCAGCGTGCTGGAGCGCAAAAAGGAGATTGGCATCCTGCGCGCGATCGGCGCGTCAAAGCGCAACGTGGCCAACGTATTTAATGCCGAGACCTTTATCGAAGGCCTCATTGCCGGCGTCTTTGCCATTGTCGTCGTGGTGGCCGTGAGCTTTCCGGTTAATGCCTGGGCGCTTGCGGCCAAGCAGGTGCCCAACCTGATGAGCCTGCCCGTTCAAGACGCGCTGATGCTCATTGTAATTTCGGTGCTGCTGACGGTCGTTGCCGGCCTGCTGCCGGCTCGCAGCGCATCCAAGAAAGACCCTGTGGAAGCCCTACGCTCCGAATAATGTGACAAAGGGACAGTCCCTTTGTCACATTGGGTGGCTAGCTCGTTTTGCCCATCAATGTGATACGGATGCTTGGATGGGTGTACTCGTCAAATTCATCCTCGGGATCCGTGTCAAACGAATAGTACGTTTTGATGGGGTTGTCACTCGTCCTGATGGAGATTCTCTCGTAGAGCGAACCGTTCAAAAAAGCCTGCCTAAACTCTTCGGGGAGCTTTTGCGGTGCTAGGAGCTCGGGACTCACGGTCTTGACGTCTACGGTTTGGACGACAGAGGAAAGTTCGTCCAAGTCGAGCTCGATGCGGGCGAGGTTGTCCTCAAGGCTCGCGTCGGGGTCGATCTCTGCCGCGTAGCTCACTTCCGTGAGCGTTCCCTTGTTGTCAAAATCCAGGTACGTATAGGTCTTCTGGGCATCGGAGTCGCCGTCGTGCAGATAGCTGCGGACGTGATAGCCGTAATCTTGATATCGCTCGTAGGGGTCATCGGCGGACACGTACTCGCATGAGGGCTCTAATGCCTTGCGTGCGATGGCGATCTGCTCGGCCGCGGCCGCGGCGTTCTCCTGCATCTCGATGTTTCCCTGCGCCAGCTGCGGGATATAGGCGCCGCACACGATCGCGAGGGGCAGCGCCACAAGCGCGACGACCCACTTCTTTGCACGGGGGACAGGCACGCCACAGGCCTCTGCCATGGCCCTTGCGTTGGCGAAGCTTTCGGCAAGCACGTCTGCCGCGGTGGCGACGGCGCCTACGGCAGCGGCGACTTCTGCCGCGCCGCCCAGGTTGCGTGCGGTCTCGTTGTCGCTGTTCTTGAGCAGGCGTGCGGCGGCCTGCGTGCCAACAACGCCTGCGATTTGTGCCGAGCGGTCTTTCTCGCTCTGCTCGATGGCGAGCCGGTTCTGCATTTCCTTCCACTGCTTGCCGCGCATGCCAAAACGCGGCGCGAGGGCACAGTAGCAGAATATGACGAGCTCGATGGCGGTGAGCACCAAGGCGGTCATCATGCCCGTCTCTTGGAAGCCTTCGTGATGGAAGACGATGTCGTCGATCATTTCGAAAGGAATAATCAATAAGGGCAGCACGAATGCCATGGCAAGCGCCGCGCCGGCAACCTTGGGACAGATGCAGTATCGCTGGATGCGCTTACGTTCTTGTTCGGAAAGTGTTGCCATGGCTGATCCTTGGTGTCGTAACGGTCGTTGCGGCGCATGGGGCGCGGGGCGCATCAGTTTGAGCTAGCGCTGGATAAGAACATAGAGCAAGATGCTCATCGCGATGAGCAAGAAGCCTGCGATGTTAAACATCAGTGTGGCAAAGTTGCCCACGATGGGGCGTTCGACATAGCTTTTGTCTGGGTTGCTGGGGTTGTAGTACACGGTCATTTGGCTACCGAGGGGCCAAAGCTGCTCCGCGAGGGTGCCTAGGCGGGCGATGGGGCCTGTCTGCACGTGCAGCCAGCCCTTGGCGTCTTCGTAGGCGGTGGCTTGCGTGCGGATGGGGAGTCCCGACAAGCTTTTGGTCTTTATGCCACGGAATTGTTTTTTCGCGCGGTATTGCGTGCCGTCGACGGTGTATTCCAAAACGGGATTCATTCTGCCTTCACCCATAAAGCGATGGTCGATGACCGTCCCCATGGTCACGGCGGTACAGGCCTTGGCTTTTTTGCGGGCGGCGGCCTTCATGAGCGCGCTCACTCCGATAAGCAGGATGCCGATGCCCCCAACCAAGATGAGCGCGAGCAGGGATATCTGCGACGTGGTCACGGCGTTCTCCTTTGGCGCGATACCGTCATATGTGACCCAGTATAGAGAATCCCGCCATCGATGAGCTATTGCGGGGGGTGTTCCTATAGTTTTGTCAACTGGGAAATGC
>NZ_QSFR01000024.1:0-26018 GCF_003467925.1 Collinsella sp. AM43-1
GCCCGTTCAGGCTGTTGCGTTGAGATTGAAAATCAACCCACCACACAGGAGTGGGTTTCTATTCCGATTTTCAAATATCTCAATCTGTAACATCTGGGCGGGCAAATCGGCTCTATCTGTTACAGATCGAGACAGACGGCGGCAGTCGGGGCGAACATCTCAATCTGTAACAGTAAGATGACTTTTAACGGTCTAAATGTTACAGATCGAGACAAACTACCGTGGCGGGTCGAAACCACCACAAAGGTGCCTGTCCACTTTGTGATGGTTAGGGGAGGAGCTTCATCGCGGCGTCGTGGGCGACGTGCTCGTAGGTGTCGTCGAGGGGCTTGAGCGGCAGCAGGGCGGCGGCCTGTGCGTCGCCACGGCGCTCAAGGGCGTGGGCGATGAGCCAGTCGGCGAGCTCGGGGTTCTTGGGTAGCGCTGGTCCGTGCAGGTACGTGCCGATGACTCCCTTGTAGATCAGACCCTCAAAGCCATCGTCGCCGTTGTTGCCGGTGCCCACGACGACGGACGTTCCGAGCGGCGTGGCCTCTGCATCGAGCAGGGTGCGGCCGCCGTGGTTCTCGAATCCCACAAAGGGCTCGGGTGCCAGGTTGGCCTTGACGGCGACGTTGCCGATCAGGCGATCGGAGCCGCGCACGGTTTCGGCGGCAACGACGCCCAGGCCATCGATGCGATTCTCGCCCATATAGTACGAACGGCCGAGCAGCTGATAGCTGCCGCAGATAGCGAGCAGCGAGCCGCCGTCCTCAACATAGGCTGCGACCTTGTCTTTTTGAGCGAGCAGCTCGTGTGCCACGGCCAGCTGGTCGCGGTCGGAGCCACCGCCCATCATGACGATGTCGGCGTCGGTGAGATCGAGCGTCTCGCCCATACGGACTTCGTCCACGCGCACGGGAATGCCGCGCCAGGCGCAGCGGCGCTCGAGGGCAATGACGTTGCCGCCGTCGCCGTAGAGGTTGAGGGCATCGGGGTACAGATAGACGATGCGCAGGGGGCGCGAGAGCTCGACCGGCACAATGTCGGTGGGGACAGCGCTGCCATCGGCGCGCGTTACGGCGTGGGAGGCAACCGAGCTCGCATCGGTGCCCTTAAGCTCGTCGAGCTCCTTGACCAGCGGCGGGAAGGCCGTGTAGTTGGCGACGGCGTAGAACGTATCGCCAGCCTCCTCGTCTGCCACGGCGCCGATCGCCTGCTCGATATTCGAGATGATGGCGGCGTCGATGCCGGCGTACTTCAGGCGTACCTGCATATCGTGCGCGCGCGTACCCCCGACAAAGGCGATAAGCCCTGGGGTATCGGCGATGCGCTCGAAGTCGACGTCGTAGATCCACGAGACATCGTGGCCGTCGGCGTCGTTGTCGTTCAGGAAGAAGGCGCAGAGCCTGCCGCCTGCCGTTTTAATGGACTGGATCTGGCGATCGAAGCCCACGGGATTTTTGGCCAGGTTGGCCTCGACGGTACGGCCGGCGATCTCCCAGCGGCCCATGCGTCCGCCGGCGGGGACGTAGGCATCGAGCGTTGGCTGCAGATGTGCCGCGTCCACGCCCAACTCGCGCGCCGCAAAGAAGGCGGCGGCAACGTTGTAGACCATGTACAGGCCGTTGTAGCGCGTGGCGATGTGCGTTGCGGGCGCTTGTGCCTCGGGTCCAAAGTTCAGGTCAAAGCCGTAGCCGTCGCAGCCGAGTTCCACGCCCGTCACGCGACGGACAAGCCCAGGGCGGGCCCAGCCGCACGAAGGACAATGATAGGCGCCGAGCTGGCCGTACTGCACATAGTCGTATTCCAACGGCGCGTTGCACTGCGAGCAAAAACGCGAGTCGCTAATGCGATCGGACTCGGTGCCCGTGGCACCGTCGATGCCAAAGGCGATGCTCGTGTTGGGGACGCGTGCGGCGATCGAGGCGCACAGCGGATCGTCGGCGTTATAGATGAGCGTCGTTGCCGGCGAAAGCTCCAGCGCGTGGGCGATGACGTCCTGGGTGTGGTCGATCTCGCCGTAGCGGTCCAGCTGGTCGCGGAACAGGTTGAGCAGCACAAAGTAGGTCGGCTTGAGCTTGGGCAGGACGCGCACCGTGTAGAGCTCGTCGCACTCAAAGACGCCTACGCGCTTGCCGCTTCCGGCACGCTTAAGATCGCTGCGGCTCTCGAGCAGGGCGCCCACCACGCCCGGCTCCATGTTGTTTCCGGCACGGTTGCATACCACGGTGACGCCGCTGGCGGCAACGGCGTCGGCGATGAGGTTGGAGGTGGTGGTCTTGCCGTTGGTGCCGGTGATTACCACGCTGCGGTCGACAAGGTCCGCGAGGTCGCTCAGCAACTCGGGGTCGATCTTCATGGCGATGCGGCCGGGGAGTACGCCGCCCTGGCGCTTAAGGACGGAGCGCAGCCCCCAGCGGGCGATATCGCTCGAGGTGCAGGCGAGAGATGAGCGGAAGTTCATGAAGCCGTTCCTAACGTGAATGACATGGTCGTGACGTTTGCGCCGTTAAAAGCCGTAACGGCGCGCAAATTCCTGGGCAAGCTGCGATACGTCTTCGCAAGCGCTGGCCCAGGGGGCAAAGTCGGGAGTATCCGAGATGATGCCGTCGGCTTCCCAAACTGCCTGATGCGAAAGGTCCCAGGGGTCGTGCGGCTCGGGCCGGCAGGGAAGGTACGGTGTCTGATACATGGGGTTCAGCAAAAAGAACGCGCCGCCCTCGCAGCGGTTGGCAAACTCGCGCAGCGCGCGTGTGGCCGGGCGCATCTTGTTCGTTTTGAACAGCAAGATCGTGCGGGCGAGCAGGTACCAGGGGGAGTCCTCGAGGACATCGGCCCCCATCTGTTCCTCGAGCTGGTGGGCCAGGGCAAAAAAGCCGTCCTCGTCTTCCAGACGAGCGAGGGCGAGTAGCACGGTGCCTGCAGCTCGGGTGGGATAGCCCTCCGCCTTAAGAACACGGCGAGAATAGTTGGCGGCGGCACGGTAACGAGCGCTCGCCATGCACAGCTGCGAGATGGCCTCGAGCGTGTGGAGCCACCCGATAAGCGCCGGCTCGCTTACGGTGAGATCGGCCGCCGTCACGCCGTCCGTCAAAACCTTGTTGGCCCAGTAGTGTGGGGCCTCCATGTCGAACCCGGGCACGCTTTGCTGCAGGTAATCGGCCGTGGTCGCCTCGAGTTTCATCAGGTCGCCCAGGCAGGCGTCGACGGGCGTGTCCGCCAAAATGATGGCGAGCAGCTGGGCATCGACGACATACGCATCGATGCGGACAATCTTGAGCAGCTCATCGCGCATATCGTCGAACAGGCGGTTGCGTGTCTTCTCAAACTCCTCGTCGCTGCCCATGTCCTCGATGCGATGGAGTTCGTCGAGCAGGTGGCGGTGGACGCCGGCATAGGACAGCAGCGCCTGGGCATGCTCGGTCTGCGCATACTTGTGAGGGCTGACGCTCACGTCGTTATGGACAAGATCGCGTGCTGCATCGGTGAGTTCGGGGTGCGACGCAACGTAGGCGCGCTCCAGGTAGGCGGGGATGTAGACGCTCGGATCCATTAGAGGTCTCCTCCCTTAAACGGCAAGCCCTGCTCGGCCGCTCGCAGGATGCGCTCGTCGATCTGGGAACGCACGATATCGTTGGTGGCGACCCAGGCGGCAAAGCTGGCGTTGTCGGGGGCACCCAGGCCCTCCTGCAGAACCGGCGTCGCTTCGGACAGCGCAAGGACAAGCTCGTCGGTGGAGCCCGCATCCACGTTGACGCGGGCATAGACGCCATCGGGAAACTCGGTTTGGAAGTAGAGCGCCTCGGCTGCGTGCGGGCACGAGCGTGCAAGGATGCGCAAGTAGTGCTCGGCACCCTCGTAGTCCAGCTCGCGCCAGGCAGCGCTCATCAGCGCGATGAGCGTCCACGGGTCCAAGTCACGCTCTGCATCCTTGGGACGACGGCGTAGCGGCGTGTTGGCGAGATAGGGGACGGAGTGGGCAGAGCGAAAGCGCTTGAGCTCCTCGGCGGGGTATTCGAGCTTTGCCATGGCAAGCATCGCAGTATGGCGGACGCCGGCGGGGTCGTTGGGCGCAAAGTCCAGGCTGCGATTCGCGGCTTCGAGCGACATGCGATAGCGGCCGCTAATGAGGGCGCGCGACGCAAGGGCGGCAAGCCAGCGCAGGTAGGGGCGGCGCATAAGGTCGCCAGCGGCCTCGCGCTCGTAGGGGTCCTGCGCCGAGGCGATCTTGAGTGCCAGGTCGTGCTCGACTTCATCGCGCTTGGATACCAAATACTGTACGTACTCCTCGTTGGAGTTGGCGGTGAGGGCGGTCAGCATGCGCTGGGCATCCCAGTTGGTGGGGTCGAGCGCGGCTGCCTCGCGAAGCATGTTTTCGGCTGTGGTCTCTTCTTGCTCTGCCTGGGCATCGTCAGGGATAAAGGGAATGCGGTAGTCGACAGCCTCGACCACCTTGGCAATAAGGTGCCCGGCGCGGTCGCGGTCGTGCACGATGAGCGGCGCGGGGTCGCGGGTGAATTGTTCCATCAAACGCTCTACGGCGGCACCGTCGGTGAGCGGGATATTGTCGCGGCGCAAGGCCTCAAGAACGAGGCGATGGCAATCCTCTTGAATGGGATCGAATGCCATGGGGCCTCCTTTGCTGCGGTTAGGGTTCAAATGTCTCTATATAAGGTTCTAGTTTACCCGCATGTGGCACACCGGGGGTGCCGCACTTGGACATGCACCTTTGCACCACGAAGACGGATGTCGCACAAATGTCGGCACCTTGGACGACTGAGTGGTATCACGGTGCCGCAAACGGTCGATTTTTGGCGGCGAACGGGGCGCATTTTGGAGGGGCACAGTCCTGCCCGGGATATGTGGTCAACCTTGATAAAACGTTTGCCCAGCTTGGGAGTATGAATGCCCCACAAGGGTCTTCAGGGATAGAAAAAACGTTTCATCATTGTCGGCTTTAGGTGAATAACTGACCAACCAGAACGGTAGAATAGTGTTTGTCTGAGCGTTGAGACGTTTAGACATCGCGCATTGTCATCGCCGGCAACGCGCAAAACGGTCCTAACGGAGCCAATCGGGTGCTCCGTTATATACGCAAGTCTAAGAGGGGCTTGTTTAGGAGGCACAGTATGGGACGTTTTACCAATCCTCGCGATCTGTACTTTGGTGAGGGCGCTCGCCACGAGGTGAAGAACCTCAAGGGCAAGAAGGCCATCATCGTTTCTGGCGGCAGCTCTATGCGCCGCGGCGGGTTCTTGCAGGACGTTGAGGCCGACCTTAAGGAAGGCGGCTTCGAGGTCAAGCTGTTCGAGGGCGTCGAGTCCGATCCGTCCATCGAGACGGTCATGAAGGGCGCCGAGGCCATGCGCGAGTTCGAGCCCGACTGGATTATCGCCATCGGCGGCGGCTCGCCCATCGATGCCGCTAAGGCCATGTGGGTCTTCTACGAGTATCCCGAGGAGTCCTTCGATAACATCATCCAGCCGTTCAGCTTCCCCGAGCTGCGTCAGAAGGCTCATTTCTGCGCCATCTCCTCTACCTCCGGTACCGCTACCGAGGTCACTGCCTTCTCCGTCATCACCGACTACGCCAAGGGCATCAAGTACCCGCTGGCCGACTTCAACATCACCCCGGATGTCGCCATCGTCGACCCCGAGCTCACCTACACCATGCCTGCTAAGCTTTGCGCTCACACCGGCATGGACGCTCTGACCCACTGCATGGAGGCCTACGTTTCCACCTGCGCTTCTATGTTCACCGATGCCAACGCCCTGCACGGCATCCGCGAGATCGTCGAGTGGCTGCCCAAGTCCTATGCTGGCGACCATGAGGCTCGTCAGCACATGCACGAGGCTCAGTGCATCGCCGGTATCGCCTTCTCCTCGGGTCTGCTCGGCATCGTTCACTCCATGGCTCACAAGACCGGTGCAGCCTTTGAGAACGGCCACATCATCCACGGTGCTGCTAACGCCATGTACCTGGGCAAGGTCATCCAGTGGAACTCCAAGGATCCCCGTGCTGCCGAGCGTTACGCTTACGTGGCCAAGGAGATCCTGCACCTTCCCGGCGAGACCAACGAGGAGCTCATCGCTGCGCTCGTCCAGAAGATCCGCGACCTCAACGACCAGCTCAACATTCCGCAGTCCATCAAGGATTACGCGAATGGCGGCGTGAAGGTCGACGCCGAGAACCCGCAGATGGTTTCCGAGGAGGAGTTCCTCGCCAAGCTGCCCGAGATCGCCGCGAACGCCGAGACCGACGCCTGCACGCCGGAGAACCCGCGTGAGACCAAGGCTGCCGACTTCGAGAAGATCCTCAAGGCCTGCTACTACGACACCGACATCGATTTCTAATCGACTCTTGTTATCGTAACGAGGGGCTCCGCACGTATCTGTACGGAGCCCCTTTCTTTTTTCTTTTAGAGAATGGGATAGTTATGGCTGCAATTTTCAATAGCCCCAGCAAGTACATCCAGGGTCCGGACGAGCTCGCCAAGCTCGGCTCCTATGTCGAGCCGCTCGGCGCTAAGGCCCTCGTCATCGTGACGCCTTCGGGCAAGAAGCGCGTCGGTGCCAAGATCGAGGGCGGTTTTGCCGAGGCTAAGGCCGAGCTGCTGTTTGAGGACTTTAACGGCGAGTGCTCCAAGAGCGAGGTCGATCGCCTGGTTGCACTCGCTCACGACAACGGTTGCGACATCATCGTTGGCGTCGGTGGCGGCAAGATCCTCGACACCGCCAAGGCCGTCGCCTACTACCTGGAGTCCCCGGTCATCATTTGCCCCACCATCGCTTCGACCGATGCCCCGTGCTCGGCGCTCTCCGTGCTCTATACCGATGACGGCCAGTTCGATAAGTACCTGTTCCTTAAGGCGAACCCCAATATCGTTCTTATGGATACGACGGTTATCGCGGCGAGCCCGGTACGCCTGACGGTGGCAGGTATGGGCGATGCGCTCGCAACCTACTTTGAGGCCCAGGCGACGCACGATGCCGACGGTGGCACCTGCGCCGGTGGCAAAGGCGGCATGGCCGGCCTGGCGCTCGCCAAGCTCTGCTACGAGACGCTTATGGCCGATGGCGTCAAGGCCAAGGTCGCGCTGGAGAAGGGTGCGCTCACGCCTGCCGTCGAGCATATCATCGAGGCCAATACGCTGCTTTCGGGCATTGGCTTTGAGAGCTCGGGCCTTGCTGCTGCTCATGCCATCCACAATGGTCTGACGATGCTGCCCGAGTGCCACGGCATGTACCACGGCGAGAAGGTCGCCTTCGGCACCATCGTCCAGCTGGTACTCGAGGATGCCCCGACCGAGAAGCTCGAGGAAGTCTTGGGCTTCTGCATTGAACTGGGCCTGCCGGTCACGATGAAGGAACTTGGCGTTGCCGAGCTTACACGCGAGCAGGCCATGATTGTTGCCGAGGCCGCGTGCGCGCCCGATGACACCATGTGCAACATGCCGTTTGAGGTGACGCCCGAGATGGTCGCAAACGCCATCCTGGGTGCCGACGCTCTGGGCCACTACTATCTCATGGATGAGTAAATCAAGCTATGGAAGGGGCAAAGCAAGCAGATGGCTTTGCCCCTTTTTGCTATGGTGCAAACTAACCTGACCCCATCGCACCAAGTTGGTGCAAGGGGGTCAGGTTACTTTGCACCAATCGTTGTTTGATGAAGGGCGGATTCTCGTATGGCGCTTCCTATGGTTTACGGTGGTCCTGGCCGGTATGTTCAGGGGCCGGGCGAACTTTCGCGTCAGGGCAGGTATTTGTCATGGTTGGGCTGCGCTGCCTATGTCTTGTTTGACCAGGGCACCGAGGATCGGCTGTGCAGGCAGATTGTCGATGGATTTCTGGACGACGATCTGAGTGAGCCATTCTTTAAGATTTATGACGGTCCGTGTACGGAAGATGCCGTTGTCGAAATGGCCAAGGAAGCCCGGGCCGAGTATTGCGACATGGTGGCGGGCATTGGCGGCGGCAAGATGCTCGATATCGCAAAGGCCGTTGCGTTTTATGCTGAGCTGCCGTTGTGCGTATGTCCCACGGCGGCTTCGATGGACGGTCCGTGCAGCGCGATTTCGGTGTTGTATCACGAGGACGGGTCGTTCGACCGCTATCTGATGCTCGAGAAGAATCCAGACCTGGTCGTGGTCGATACCAACGTGGTCGCGGCGGCCCCACTGCGCATGACGGTCGCCGGTATGGGCGACGCGCTGGCAACGTACTTTGAGGCACGTTCGTGCGCCGCGGCGAGAGGTGCGAACGAGCACGGTGGCGCACCGGGGCACTTGGCACTGGTCGCGGCACGTGCCTGCTACGACACGCTTATGGAATGCGGCATCGCTGCCAAGCGCGATCTCAAAAAGGGACGTACATCGCCAGCGGTTGAACGCCTGATCGAGTGCAACATCCTGCTCTCGGGCGTCGGCTTTGAGAGCGGTGGCTTGGCGTTGGCGCATGCCATCGCCAACGGTCTGACGATTCTGCCCGAGTGCAAGGCCATGCATGGTGAGGCTGTGGCATTTGGCCTGGCGGTGCAGCTGCGTCTGGAGCGTGCGCCCGAGCTTAATCAGGTGCTCGAGTTTTGCCAGCGCGTTGGTCTGCCGACGACGCTCGAGGAGCTGGGCCTCGGCGAGATTTCCGATGCCGACCTGCAGGGTGTTGCAAATGCGGTCTTTAGAAACGAGCGTAATATGGCCAACGAGCAGGTCAAGGTGACCAAACAAAAGCTCGTGCAGCTCATGCGCGAGGCATAGTTTGGCGCTTGATTGATCTTGTGCAATCGAGGTGGCGATAGGCATAAGCGATTTGCCGCAAAGATGCTCCGCATGTAATTTGCCCGAGGCATGGACCGATAGCGTATTATTATCTCTTGCTTGTTTGCACTGCTCAGGGAGGGGCCGCGCATGGCGCAGGAACACGATCTGTTTGATGACATTATCGAGATCAGCAAGGGTTTCGACTTTCTTAAAAACCCGCTTGGCGGTGTGACCGATGCGCTCGATCCGTCGGCGCCGCAGTGGAATCCTGCCGACTACAAGGAGCGTCCGCGCGGCAACACCATTCCGTGCTTGACCTGCAAAAACGAAAAGAGCGGCTGCACCGCGTGCATGGACGTGTGCCCGGTCAACGCTATCGAAGTCGAGGAGGACGCTATCGAGGTTCTCGACTCCTGCCGCAAGTGCGGTCTGTGTGCCGCCGCCTGCCCGACCGAGGCGATCGTCTCGCCGCGTCTGGCGCCCAAAAACCTGTACGACGACATTGTCTCGGCCGCTACGAGCCACGAGACCGCCTACGTTACCTGCACGCGTGTCCTTAAGCGCATGCCGCGCGAGAACGAGGTCGTCGTAGCCTGCGTGGGCGATATTACAGCCGAGACCTGGTTCTCGGTACTGGCCGACTATCCCAACGTGAGTGTGTATCTGCCGCTGGGCGTGTGCGATAAATGCCGCAACACCGGTGGCGAGGACATGCTGGGCGAGGCGATTGCAAAGGCCGAGGAATGGGCTGGTACGGGTATGGGCCTGGAGGTCGACCCCAAGAGCCTCAAATGCCATAAGCGCCGCGAGTACGAGCGCAGGGAATACATGGAAAAGATCGCCCGTACCACGGGCCTGACCGTGACCAAACTCAACCCGGCGACGGCGGCACTGGCTTCGGTGACGCAGAAGCTCAAAGCCCATCGCCACCAGATTACCCAGTTGGAGCGTACGCTCAACACCATGTGCGGCACCACGACGACCAAGCGTCGCCGTTCGCTCACGCACGGGCGGCAGCTGGTGCTCTCGACGCTGCAGAACCATCCCGAGCTTGCCCAGAACATGCAGGTGAGCACGCCGGAATGCGATTTTGACAAGTGCACGTCGTGCGGCGAGTGCGTCAATGTATGCCCCACGTTCGCCTGCGATTTGGTGGGAAGCGGCCGCTTTGCGTTGGAGTCCACGTATTGCTTGGGCTGCGGTGCCTGCGTCAAGGTGTGCCCCGAGCATGCGCTCAAGTTGGTTGAGCATGACGCGTCCAATCTGGTCGTCGTCGATCCCGAGGCCGAGGAAAAGGCCGCCCAGAAGGCGAAGGCTCACGAGGAGGCCGAGAAGGTCAAGGCCGAGGCAAAGGCCAAGCTCGATAAGATGCTCGATCAGGTGGAAAAGCTCGCAGACTAGTCAGCGACCCCTATCTCTGCTTCATTTGCGCCGCCGTGGCGTCCGGGTTCGCCTGGATGCTGCGGCGGCGCTATACTTATGCAGTTTGAAGTACCTGTATCAAAAGGAGCTGTCGTGTCCCTTTCCATCGGTATCGTGGGCCTGCCCAACGTGGGCAAGTCGACGCTGTTCACCGCGCTTACCAAAAAGACCGGCCTTGCCGCCAACTACCCGTTCGCCACGATCGACCCCAACGTGGGTATCGTCGATGTGCCCGATAGCCGCCTGCAAAAGCTCGCCGACATCGTCAACCCGGGTCGCATTGTGCCCGCGACCGTCGAGTTTGTCGACATCGCCGGCCTGGTGAAGGGCGCCAACGAGGGCGAGGGCCTGGGCAACCAGTTCTTGGCCAACATCCGCGAGACCGACGCCATCTGCGAGGTCGTGCGCTACTTTAAGGACCCCAACGTCATGCGTGAGGTGGGCCGCACGGGCGAGTTCGTCGATCCCGCCGGCGATGCCGACACCATCATGACCGAGCTCATCCTGGCCGACATGGGCACGCTCGAGAAGCAGCTGCCCAAGCTCGAGAAGGAGGCCAAGCGCGACAAGGAGCTCATGCCCAAGTTTGAGGTCGCCAAGCGCCTGCTCGCCTGGCTCAACGAGGGTAAGCGCGCCGCGTCCATGGAGATGACCGACGAGGAGCGCGCCGCTGCCAAGGGCCTGTTCCTGCTCACCATGAAGCCCATCCTGTATGTGGCCAACGTAGACGAGGACATGCTCAACGAGGACCTGGCGCCCATCGATGGCGTCAAGCCGCTGCCGATCTGCGCCAAGATCGAGGCCGAGCTTTCCGAGCTCGATCCCGAGGATGCGGCCGACTACCTGGAGAGCTTGGGCCTGGAGCAGCCCGGTCTGGACGTGCTCGCGCAGGCGGCTTATAAGCTGCTCGGCCTGCAGTCGTTCTTTACGGCTGGCGAGATGGAGGTCAAGGCCTGGACGGTGCGTCAGGGCGCGACCGCCCCGCAGGCCGCTGGCGTCATCCACACCGACTTTGAACGCGGCTTTATTAAGGCCGAGGTCATTGGCTATGACGACTACATCGAGCTCGGCGGCGAGCAGGGCGCCAAGGCCGCTGGCAAGCTGCGCATCGAGGGCAAGGACTATGTCATGGCCGATGGCGACGTCGTGCACTTCCGCTTTAACGTGTAAGGACGACGCATATGTTTAAATACGGCAAAAAAGCTGGCTACATGGGTATTGCGTTGCTCGTACTTGCGGTGATTCCGCTGGTGGTTGCAGCGTGTGTTATCCCCAACATTGGGCCCGAGGTAGCGACGAAGTTTAACTCGGCCGGCGAGGTGACGCGCTGGGGTAAGAGCTATGAGCTGCTGGCACTACCGGTGCTCAACCTGCTGCTGAGCGTGGCGACGTACTTTACGGCGGGACGCCAGGCTAAAAACAATGATGACTCCGCCGCCATGGCGCGCATCGTGTGCGAGCGCTACCTGCGCAACGGTTGCATCACGGGTGTGTTCCTCAACGTGATCAACGTTTACTTTATGTACTCGGCTATTACCGGAACGGGCTTTGGCTTTGGTTTCTAGCTTGTCCTTTTAGGCAACGAGCCTGCACGCATATTCAATGGCTGCTGCGAGGCCGCCGCTCGATCGTGGTTTAAAGACCATGTCGGCGGCGGCCTCGTTTTCGTATCCGGCGCCACGAAGGGCGAGTGCGATACCGGCTTCTAAAAGGAGCGGCAGGCCGCGTTGGCTGGTTGCGATTACGGCAGCCTGATTGAGCGAGCAGCTGTGCGCCTGGCATTGGATGGCAAGTTCACCTTGCGCCGGGCAAGGGACCAAAACGGCGGCGACGCGACTTGATAGCAATGCAAATGCTGTGCGCTCATCGGGCGAAAGGCATTCTGCTTCAACGACGACGAGCTTGGGCGGTGCGCTGTTTTTGCGAAGCGTGGCTCGGTACATGCGGACCGAAGAACCCGACATAGAAAACTCCTGTGTATTCGTTTAAACGTAAACTATAGTTTACGTTTTTGTTCAGCTCCATTTCAAACTCGGCTGCATGGACGAACGTGCGAAACAGATTCTTGGCAAGCGAGTCGAGCAGACGCGCAGGGACCTTGGTATCTCCAAGGTCGATTTTTGTGTGGCAGCAGGAATCAGCCGCCCCTATCTCGACAGAATCGAAGACGGGACGGCAAATTTCACGCTCAAGGTTCTATTTAAGATCGCGCCCGCACTCGGCATGACGGTGTCAGAGCTTCTCGAGGGTATCGAATAGGGCGTTTCCCGCTGCTATTTGACGCTCTTTGGGCGGGTCCCCCTGGTTGCGATGTGCAAAATCGCGAGTATTCAGCACCCGTTCAGCCGTAGATGGTAGCTCGCGCGGCGGGCTTTACCTTTTTGGCAGTAGTTAATCCACACGCTAGATAAAAATGAGGAATAAGTATTTACTAGACGGCCCCTTCGTTCTAAAAGTTCGTTTAACAATCGGCCGAATCTATGCTTCCGGCGGAGAGATTGCAGAATACTCCGATTTTTGCACGGCCCGAGGGGGACCACCTGTCGTTTAAGGCTGCGATAAGTGGAACTGCCTTAGGGATTACGCCATCGGGATGCGGTCGTGGTTGACTTGGCTGTAGAACAGGCGCTGAATCTCGGCCGCATCGCGTGACTGGCCGAGTGCCCACATGGTTTTGGCCACGAGCGTCTCGGTGGTCATGTCGTCGCCGCGCAGAATGCCCGGATGATCGGCGTAAGCACGGCCGACCTCATAAACGCCCAGATCGAGGCCCTCTTCGGGGACCTGCGTGGTCATAACGACGGTGCGACCCGAATCGACCCAGCGGAAAATCGCCTTTTGGAACGACTCGCCGGACTCGCCGAACTCGGGGATACCGCCAATGCCAAAGGTCTCCAAAATCACGGCGTCGTAGCTATCGGCAAGGGCGTCGAGGATGCCCGGGTTTACGCCGGGCGTAAGCTTGAGTACAAATACGCGCGGGTCGATGCTGTCGTAGAAAAGCACCGGGTTTTCACCTTGATGCGTGCCGTGAAGCCCGTTGCGCACGATGCGGTCGTTGCGGATATAGGCGATGGGCGGATAGTTGACGCTAATGAACGCGTTAAAGCTCATGGTGCGCTGTTTGCGGGCGCGCGTGCCGGCAATGGCGACGCCGCCAAACACAATCGACACATCGTGCGAGTGTTCGTCGAGCGCATAGAGCAGGCTCTGGTACAGGTTGAGCTTGGCGTCGGTAAAGGGATTGCCCATGGGCTTTTGCGAGCCGGTGAGCACGATGGGCTTGGGGCTGTCCTGAATCAGGTAGGAAAGCGCTGCCGCGGTGTAGCTCATGGTGTCGGTGCCGTGCAGGATCACGAAGCCGTCGTGGTCGGCATAACCCTTGACAATGACGTCGCGGATACGCATCCAGTCACTCGGGCGCATATTGGTGCTGTCGATGTTCATGGGCTGCACGACGTCGAGCTCGCAGAGCCCCGAGATCTCGGGGACGCTCTGGGCGAGCTCCTCACCGGTCAGGGCGGGGGAGAGGCCATTGCCGTCCTCGGTCGATGCGATGGTGCCGCCCGTGGCGATGAGAAGGATGCGCTTCATGCTGGTATTCCTATCGTATTTGCCGCCGCAGAGGCGGAGTCGTTCGGCAGTATTGTGGCACAGGGCGTACAATGTTCAAACGTATTACATCATCTGTAACGTTTGGTAACACTTCAATTGCCGTCAAATAGGGGCCATGGTCGTGCGTTTGCCGTGCGCTGATGGCTGCGAGGGACGAGAAACCCCATATAACGTGTACACTATGGAGGTTATTTTCGTTCATTCACGCGGGCGGGCACCGGCTCCCCGCCAACAGGAGGGGGAAACCATGGATCAAAAGGCTTCCGCAAAGGTCCTCGTACTCGACTTTGGTGCGCAGTACGGTCAGCTCATTGCCCGTCGCGTCCGCGACCTCAACGTGTATTCCGAGATCGTTCCCTGCGACATCTCGGCCGATGAGATTCGCGAGATGAACGCCTCTGCGCTCATCCTTTCCGGCGGCCCGGCCTCCGTGTACGCCGAGGACGCTCCGTCCATCGACCCCGCCATCTTTGACCTGGGTCTTCCTGTCCTGGGCTTTTGCTACGGCCATCAGATCACGGCCGTGACGCTCGGCGGCAAGGTCGGTCACTCCGAGGTGGGCGAGTACGGCCGCGCCACTATTACGCGCACTGCCGGCGCCAAGCTCTTTAACTCCACGCCCATGGAGCAGACCGTGTGGATGAGCCACCGCGACGCCGTGTCCGAGGTGCCCGAGGGCTTTACCGTTACCGCCAGCACCGACGTATGCCCGGTTGCCGCCATGGAGTGCGTCGAGCGCAAGATTTTCACCACGCAGTTCCACCCCGAGGTCAAGCACTCCGAGTACGGTCAGCAGCTGCTGAGCAACTTCTTGTTTGAGATCTGCGGCCTGGAGCCCAACTGGAGCATGGACAACCTGGTCGAGACCATGACGGCCGAGTTCCGCGAGAAGGTCGGCGACGACCGCGTGATTCTGGCCCTGTCCGGCGGCGTCGACTCCTCCGTCGTGGCTGCGCTGGGCGCCCGCGCCGTGGGCAAGCAGATGACCTGCGTGTTCATCAACCACGGCATGCTGCGCAAGGGCGAGCCCGAGCAGGTGGAGGAGGTCTTCACCAAGCAGTTTGACGTCGACTTTATTCACGTCCACGCCGAGGACCGTTATGCCGAGCTTCTGGCCGGCGTGACCGAGCCCGAGGAGAAGCGCCGTATCATCGGTACGCAGTTCTGGAAAGAGTTCTTCGCCGTGGCGCAGCAGCTCGAGACCGATGGCAAGCCGGTCAAGTACCTGGCTCAGGGCACCATCTACCCCGACATCATCGAGTCCGGTGCTCGCAAGACGGGCGGCAAGACGGCCACCATCAAGAGCCACCACAACCTGATCCCGTTCCCCGAGGGCGTACACTTCGACCTTATTGAGCCGCTCGACCACTTCTTTAAGGACGAGGTCCGCGCGCTTGGCCTTGCGCTCGGCCTGCCGGGCCACATCGTGTTCCGCCAGCCCTTCCCGGGCCCGGGCCTTGCCATCCGCATCATCGGCGCGGTCGACAAGGAGAAGCTCGAGATCCTCAAGAACGCCGACGCCATCGTGCGCGAGGAGCTCGACGCCTACAACCAGCGTCTGTTTGAGCAGACCGGCGAGCGCAACTCCGAGCACAGCTGCTGGCAGTATTTTGCAGTCCTGCCCGACATCAAGTCCGTTGGCGTTATGGGCGACGAGCGCACCTATCAGCGCCCGATCATCTTGCGCGCCGTGGAGTCCAGCGACGCCATGACCGCCGACTGGGCCAAGCTGCCCTACGACGTCCTGGCCCGCATCTCCGGCCGCATCGTTGCCGAGGTCCCTGGCGCCAACCGCGTCTGCTACGACATCACGTCCAAGCCGCCCGCGACGATCGAGTGGGAATAGAACAGGCGTTCGATAAAATAATTTAGTATCAGATAGCGGGCACGGTTTCAATTGAATCCGTGCCCGCTGCTGTATGTGTGTCCTTGCACGCCCAATATGCGCCATAAAAGCCGTCTTCTTCAACGTCCAAGTGAATGCGCTTCGTTTTTGCCTCTCAAAATCTTATTTTCACGATTTGCATTTTCATCCCGTTGTCACCGACCCTTGCGAGAAACCGGAAAAAGCCGTTGACAGAAGAGTCCCTCAAATCGTTGTAACCCAGCATATAGCCGCGACTTGTGACCTGCAGACGGCTGTTCCACGTGCCGATTTCCTTGGCGGCATCCGAAACCGCAAAATATGCCCCCACATCCTTGATTTTTGCAGTCTTAAGCCATGTTTTTGCGATCATCTTTACTGCCGTCCGATTGGCAGCATCAAAGACCAGCACACCGCCGGGGAAAGCGTCCGCCATCCCCCGCACCAGTTCCCGGACCTGCTGGGTCAGAAAGTAATAGAACACTCCGGAGGCAAAGAACACCGCCCCGCCGGAGGCATCGATTTTGCCAAACCATGCGGTGTCTTTCAGGTCGCAGGGGATATTTTGTTCTCGATCCCCGGCGGGCAGCAGCTGCTGCCGCAAGGCAATCACATCCGGGAAGTCCAGATTGTAGATCTTGCATCTACCGTTGTCGCAGGTTCTGCCGGTGTTGTCCAGCCCGCAGCCCAGATTGACCACCGCCGCATTGGGGTGGCCTTTCAGGTAATCCCGCACCTCGAAAGCAAGATCACCCTGCCGCATGGCCACCTCCAGCGCACCAAAGCGCTGCATCAGGCTGCGGGAGTTTTTCTCTGCCTCTGAAAAGTCGTAGTCGATCTGGCCGAGCAGACGAACCGCTGTTTCATCCTTGTAAAGGTTCGGGTACAACTCCGTACACAGCTTCCGGGAATACAGCGGGAGGATCAGCGTCTCCTGCACGGTGTTTTTCTCAATTTTACATTTCATAGGTTTCTTCCTCAGTGAATAAAAACTGTCATAATTGCCGCCAGCACAGCCGCTATGACCGGCATGCCTAACTCATGTGCAGGATGGATGCAAAAATGCCCGTGCTTGATGCCCTTACTTCCGCGCCGTGACGCAGAGCCACTTTTTCTTTTTGCGTATCTGCACCTCGTGAAAACCCGCCTGCTCCAGATACGCCTTTAATTCAATGTCCTTGTAGATGGTCATGCCGCCGATGATCTGCGTCCACCTCTCGTCCTTGTCCGTATCGCCATTGCTCTCGTTGCAGATGAGAATTGTCCCGCCTGGCTTCAGCGTCCGCCAGACCTCACGGAAGCATCGGGGCAAATCAGGCCAAAAATAGACGGTCTCAAAGGCCGTGGCGGCATCGAAGTAGCTATCCTCAAACACCATATCCGCCACACTGCCTTGCAGAACGGCGCAACGCCCCTCCTGAATTGCAATTCGGTTGAGCTTTCTAGTCTTCTCCACGCTGACGGGCGAATAGTCGACGCCCTTGACGACGCCATGCGGGCATTTTTTCAGCAGCCGTTTTATGTTCGCCCCGCCGCCGCAGCCGCAATCCAGCACCTTGGCATTTGGCGCAAGTCGTAGAAATCGAAGTCCCCACCGCGCCACAGGGCTGTGGCCCAGGTTCATCATGGCAACCATAAGTTTTCCGCCGAGGCCCACGGGCTTGCGGGTGTTTTCAAAGAACGACATCTGGCCCCTCCGATTTCGTGCATTCCGCATAGGTCAACGGGAACGAGGCCTTCAGCACCGCGCTTTTCCGCACCGCCCAGCCGTTTTGACGCAGGAAACGCAGGTATTCCTCGCTCGTCCATCTGCTGTGGAGGGGAAATCCCGCCATGCTCATGAAAAAGGCTTTTGCCTTGCCGGAAACCGAGTTCCCCGCGTGGGTGAAGGTTGGCGCGATGAGCACGCCGTCGTCCTTCAGCACCCGCCTGATTTCTTGCAGGGCCTTTTCCGGATGCGGTACTATGTGAAGCGCGTTGGAAACGATCACCACTTCGAAGGACTTCTGCGCATAGGGCAGGCGGAACATATCCTGCACGGAAAAGTACAGCTTTGCGGATTGATTGTCCCGCTTTGCTTCAAGGATCATCTTTGCAGAGGCGTCCGTAGCCTCGATGCGCGCCGCCGCATCCACGACGCTCTTTGCGATAAGCCCCGTGCCGGTGGCAACCTCCAGCACGGTCTTTGCTTTCACCACCGGCCGGATCAGCCCATACATCTTCTCATACGCCGCCCGGTCGTTTCGCATGAAACGGTCATACCGACCGGCGTTCTTGTCCCAGAAACCCTCGCGTTCGTGCATGGCTGTCGCCCCCAAACAGTTAGAGCAATCTAACTATAACACACGAATCATGCAGTAAGATGAGGCTAACCTTCTTTTCTTGGCTAAGACGCATCTCTTCGGTTTTCGCTTATAACGGCGCGAATCAGATACTAGGCTGGAGCTGAAGAAAGAGCTCGGCGGACAGGTAGGTCGATACCGGTTCCCGGAACGGTGATCCAGCCAATTACACCAGGGCTCTAGTCATTGAGTGGGAATAGAAAATTCCTTAGTTATGGGGGTATTAATTTGATTCCCTTTAGGATAAACCCCCATGACTATATGAATTGACCTGCTGACTTCAATGAAGATTGGAGGGTAACGGCCAGGGGTGACGGCCCAGCGAGTGCTATTTTGCGAGCTATGCGCGTTGAAAGCGACCTTTCGTGGTATAAACTACTTGCCGGAAGCCGCGGCTTTCAGAGTACGGCTTACGTGTACGTTTAATCTCCGTGGGCGACGGGGTGCCGCAAGGCGTAGAATATCGCCCACCTGTAGGGGCCCGCAGCGATGCGGGCCCCGCTTCGTATGAAGGGGGCGTAACCGATGAAGATTGTATCCATCCCCCAGGACTTCTTCGACCACGCCGAGGGCGACCGCGAGCTCATGCTTAAGCACAATCGTCCCTGCATCGTAGTGGTGAGGCTGCGTTTCCGCGGGAAGCGCAGGGACTTCGCCGTGCCGCTGCGTTCCAACATCGCCCCTAACGTGCCCAAAGACCAGTACTTTGCGTTGCCACCCCGCCCCACGACGCGCCCCAACTGCCGCCACGGCATCCACTACATCAAGATGTTCCCCATAACCAGGCCTACCAGCGCCGCTTCAGGACCGAGGGCTCGGCCTACTACGAGACGCTCCAACGCATCATCGACGTCAACACCAAGCGCATTGTCTCCGAGTGCCAGGCATACCTCGACCGCTACGAGCACGAGGGAAGGCCTCGCTTTGCCGTCGACATCGACCGCATCGTGGTGCTGCTGGAGGGCGAGAAGTAGGGCACCTCGGCTCAGTCTCGAGCCATACAGAGTCGCTCCGCATTTTTGAACGCCGTGTGTGCGTCCCAAATACTTGAGAAACAAGCTGTGAAGTGCGGCGGCGCGCCCGTGCCCGTGCATAGCCGTCACCATCAGCGTCTACGCGGCGTCGGCTTCAAGTGGAACTGGCCCCACTGCTGTATATGGTTTGCCTTGCTGCACATGGCGATCAATGCCCACGATGCTTCTGCTTGCGCTTCAGCTTTCGCTGCTCGAAGCGCGCCTCCGCCTCATCCGCGCGACGCTGGCTTCTTGCTTGAGCCGACTCCCGCTTCATCGCTTCCCGCTGTGCTGCGAGCGCCTGTTGTGCCTTGGTGCTCACCGCGGGCCGCTTAAGGGCTTTCGCTGCCTCGCGAGCGCGTCGCTTGGGATTCTTCGCGGGCTTGCTTGTTTCCGTGGCCTCGTCACCGAAGAACGAGAGCTTCGCCCATTTGCTTGTAACGAATTGCAGGATTTCCTCATTGGACGGTTCTGCACCGAAGACGATGCGGACGACGCCGTATCTGCCGTCCTCGACATGCTCCGCCAGCCCGACCCAGAATTGCCCGTCATGATATACGGTCAGGGTGGATGACACGCTGATCTGCATGGTTGGTTCCTCCTTTATGTAGATGACCATGCAGAGAAGGGACAACCAAGGAGGCAGGTTACTGATGCGGACTCCCGCACGCCCACGACTACCCGACGGGGACTGTGTTTTCATCTCTGATGCCCGCATTGTAGCACGCGTGAATGCGCCCGGCATCGCTGCTGACATGGCGCGACTGGGAATTGCTCCTCGATGCATCCCTGTGCATATTGCCTCCCCGGTTTCGAAACTTTAAAAAAATTCGAGTTTCGAAACCGAGGAGGACCGAATGATGGCTTGGGTAGACCGCAATACGTAGGAAGTTTCGCCATCGCCTATGCTGAACACGAGGTCGTCTTCCTCCAATCCGATCAGGCTGACCGAGCAAGCGGCACCTGGATCGACATTCCCCTGCACATGAACCCGCTTATGCGCGCGAACGGGGGGCTACAAGGGCGTGACCGCGCAGGAAGCGCTTGGGGCAGCGAACGGGGCCGAGCATCGCCCTGCGCCGGCCTTGGTATCAGGTCCTCGCGCTGGGCGGTAATCCGAGGATCGGGAGTAAGGATTTGCCCAGCATCGATAATGCTCAGCTATACCCTTATTCCGTCTCCCTGCTCTTGCGGTATTCCGCGAGCCTGTCGTTCAATTCGCGGGTCTCGCGGCTCAGCTTGGCGTTGAAAGCAAGAGTGAGGACCGCCAGGATGGCGAGAAAGACAACCGTGAAGGTAACCCACGCCCCGGGGTTGTTCACGGGAACCCAAGCAAAGACAAACGCCAATGCACAGAGGGCTGCGTAGAGGCAAACGTCGAACAGCGCCAGGCGCGCGGGATACGCCATCTGTCTGATCACCGCGGGCGTGAAGAACACGAACTGCAGCGCGGGGACAGTGACGCACGCGGCGAGAATGGACCAGCAATAGTTAATGCCCTGCTTGGCGGTGTCATCAGCGAAACAAGTCCCTAATGCCAAGAAGGCTATCATGGCAACAGTGAAGCCGATACAGGTGCTTTTCACGAGTTGTCCGAGGTTTTCCGCGGGCGTCTTTTTATCGGTGTCGATAATGTCCCTGTTAATCATTTCGGTCTCCCTTCCTTCGTTTCGACTGCTTCAGACCGAGCTTCGATTTGACGTCGGGCGCATACTGGCGCGAGATAACGACCTGCTCACCGTTTTCCAAGGTGGCGATGATCCTGCCGTTGACGTCGGGCTTGAGGGCGGTGATCGCGCGGAAGTTGACGATGCAACCTTTCGCGATGCGCAGGAAGTCGCAGTCCGCCAGGCGCTCCTCCATCTCGTAAAGGCGCAGGCCCGTTTCGAGAACCGTGTCGGCCGTATAAATGAACGTGTGCTTGTCGACCGACTCGATGAACAGGACGTCTTCTGCGCTCAGCACGCGCGTGCAGCCGTCGGCCGTGCCCGTCACCTTCCTGTCAAGCATGCGCAGCCGAGCCGTTATATCAAGCACGCGGCGATCGACCCTTACGCAGACGATCGTGACTTCTATATCTTGAGCTGCTTCTCGCTCTTCGATTGTGATCTTCATGCGTCCTCCCTTCGGGTTGCTCTCATGCTAGCTGACGAAGATAGCTGAACCTTCGGCGTTTAACCAAGCTGCGCAGTCGAGGAACCAAGATGCAGACTGGATTTGAATGACACCCGAGGGCCTTCGTGTCCATTTCTGAACGCATCCAGCTATTGAAGCTCAAGACCGTGATCCGCCATTCCATCAAGCCGATTTAGCGAAACGGGCGCCGCCGTGCGGTCCGGCTTTTGGGGTTTATCAATTGGCAGTCCGCGATGATTGAGCAGGCTGCCTGCCTCACGGCAGGTGCGTAATTCCTTTAGTCGATTCATATCGAGGTGCGTTCTTTGCTCATCTTGTGGCGCAGAGTTATGAAACTCCCAAAAGTGTAATCAGATTCGAGTTTTAGGAGCAGCTCTTGAAATGCAGCAGACTCAGGAATCGTGACAGGTACCTCGAGGAAGCGATGCTCTTTCGTGATGCCGACCTTATCAAGGTAAGCACGGGCGCGCGAAGGACAAAGCGCAGGGGACGACCTCTCTAGGCCACACGTTACGCTCTGCGCGTCAAGGCGCTCCTCAAGACGAATTCAAATGAATGAGTGAGCATCATTGTCCCCGAGGACAAAGCGAGGCCGTTTTAGGGGCAGTGAAACTGGATTTATCGATCCTCTTGATCCAATCCAAGTTCTTTCAACTCTTTTTCGTTTTGGATATCTTCAGCGGTATTCTTGCCAGTGACAGCACCGTAGGCTTCTTTTATGCCGTTTTTCACTGCCCATTTGATAACGAAATACAGCGCAATCATCATTCCGAGCAGTTGCGGCGAGTGTCGACATTCGCCGATATAACATGGACACAACGTCCCGTTTGTGTTCTCCAATCGCCTGCACGTTCTTCCTATTCTTGGGTTGTCGAACAAGCCATAGAGAAAAGGAAGAAAACATGGACACCGACAAGATCTGCGCGGAATCGATCGCCAAGCAATACGCGCCCAAAAGCGCCTCCAAGCTCACCGCGCTCAAGAAGCTCGATGCCAAAGCAAAGCGCCCCGCGAACGTCTTCGCCTACAGCTTTGGCATCGCTTCTTCGCTGTTGTTGGGTGTGGGCATGTGCCTGACCATGGGTGTGCTGGGACCTGGCGAGGGCACGTTGTTTGTGCTCGGAATCGTCCTTGGTATCTTGGGTATCGCAGGCGCAAGCGTGAACCTGGTCCTGTATCGCTGGATTCTGGAAACCTCTAAGAAGAAATACGCCTTTGAGATAATGGAGCTTGCCAAGGAAATTGCCGGCGAATAGCTTTTGGCATCAGGGAGAGGCGGGCTTGGGTGAACAGGCAGTAGAGCAGATACTTTACGACGGCGCAGCTTATGGACGAGGCTTTGCTCGACTTGCTGCAGAACAAGGGCGCGGAGTTCATAACCGTTAAGGAGATTTGCAAGAAGGCAGGGGTGGGTCGCTCTACGTTCTACCTTCACTACCAGGGTGTCCCTGACCTCGTGAAGGAGTGTTCGGAGCATGTGAACACCAAGTTCTTCGAGCGCTTTGAACAAAGCGCCGCAGACACGATCGGGGCTATCCGTACGGCTCCCCTCGACGAGCTCGTTTTCGTAACCGACGAGTATCTGAGGCCCTACCTCGAGTTCGTCCAAGACAACTGCTCCATCTATCGCGCGATGCTCGCAAACGGGCATACGCTGCAAGCTCAGGAGCGATTCGAGGCCCTAGCGAAGCACATCATCGACCCAGTGTTGGAGCGCTTTGGCTATCCCAGCGAGCAGCGGGCCTTCGTCATCAGTTTTTATGTGCATGGGCTCTCTGCCGTGGTACAGGACTGGATTCGGAGCGGCTGCGAAACGCCTATCGATGAGATGGTGCGCATTATCAAAACCTGCGTGCACCCGAACGGCACGAACCGACGTCTTGCCAACGCTAAAGAGAGACGCGAATGAAACGATGTGACGGCGACGCCCCCTAGGCGCCAAGAGCGCGGGCCGCGCATCCGCCTTGAGAATACTGCGGAAGGAACGGGAAGCGAAAGCAGCAATCTACCTTGGTAAAGGGCGTGTGTCCCTTTCCGCTGCTCGCGCGGGCCGACTCCAGCCGTGCCGGGACTGCCAGCGCGGCCTCGAAGCCGTTTGCGGCGAGAACCAAGGAGGAGGGTTTCCCGTGATGGCGATAGGACGGAGGGGTTTCTGTAGGCGTGTAACCAGTAGGAGCTACTTATCGAAGCCCGCCGCCGCGGAGCTGCTCCTTGTAGTTCTCGCCCCAAGCTCTCATTGCGTCAAGAACGGGTCTGAGTGTCTGTCCCAGGTCGGTGAGCGAGTACTCCACCCGTGGGGGCACCTCTGCGAACGCTTCACGATGAACGAGCCCCGTTTCCTCCATGGTTCGTAGGTTGCTGGTCAGAACTTTCTGCGAAATCTTGCCGATCGAGCGTTGCAGCTCCTTAAAGCGCATCGTGCCTTTGAGCGAGAGTTCGCGCAGGATGAGCACCTGCCACTTGTTGCCGATGAGCAAAAGCGTTGTCTCCACTGGGCAGGCAGGCAGGTTCTCCAAAGTCGGTGTTGTCATGTTCGCGAAACCTCCGTCTGCAATCATGCACGTCATTTACATTAGTTTCCTTTTGGTGCTTACAGCACTTTTATGTGCCTACTTTCCATTATATACCTTTGACGCGTATCGTATGAGCTGCAAGGAAAGCGGCGTCGAGTGCCGCAGGTCGAAAGGAAAGCATGATGACCAAGAAAATCGCAGTTGTAGCAGCGAACGGCAGGGCCGGCAGCCTCATCGTTGAGGAGGCCGTGCGTCGCGGATTCGACGTGACCGCCATCGTACGCGGCGAGAATAGGACCGCCGCTCAGAACTCCGTCATCAAAGACGCACTCGAGCTCACGACGGAAGACCTCGAAGGATTCGACGCCGTGGTGGACGCCGTGGGCGGCTGGACGCCCGAGACCATCCCCGGTATCACCGACGCGGGCATCCACTTGGCTAATGTGCTGGTCGGCACCGATGTGCGCCTGCTCATAGTGGGTGGCGCGGGCTCGCTGTTCGTCAACCCCGAGCATACGGTCACCGTCGATATGGGCCCGGACTTCCCCGATGACTGGAAGCCGCTGTCCGCCGCGGCCGGCAAAGTCCTTGCTCACCTTCGCGAAACGGACGGCCTCAAATGGACCTTCGTTTCCCCTGCTGCTGACTTCCAGGCCGACGGCGAGCGCACCGGTGAGTATATCTTGGCGGGCGAGGAGTTCACACTCAACAGCCGCGGCGAGTCAACGCTCTCGTACGCTGACTATGCGATTGCCATGGTCGATGAGATCGAGTCCGGTGACCACGTCGCCCAGCGCATCTCGGTTGTGAGCAAGTAGCTTCATGCCGTTTGGGAAACGGGAGGGTCGATTCCAGTCGCGTCGACCCTCCCGTTGCGTACCGGGGCAACCAGTCTTGTTGCCTAAGTTGTAACATCTTAAACAATGGTTGAGTTTAAAAAGGGGCGTTTTTGGTACTACCGAGCGTGAGCGTTCTCGTAGGCCTCTTTGATATCTTCTGGCAAACCGTCGGGAATCATGGCCCTCAGCTCAGTCTCATTCTCGCCCTGATTCAGCTGCCCGTAGAACCAGCATTTGTACTTCAGCATGTCCAGCGCGCGGTTCATGTTCGCGATCTCTAGCTCCATGTGGGCCTTCCGCTCCTCGAACATGGCCTTGCGTTTGGGGTATGTCGATGGACCCTCCGCGCACCATTCCATGAACAGCCGGATGTCCTTGATCTCCATCCCCGCTTTCTTGAGGCATTCGATGACCCGAAGCGCCTCGAGTTCCGTATCGCCGAATTGCCGAATGCCGGACGTCCGCTCCAATGCCGGGAACAATCCCTGCTTGTCGTAATAGCGCAGCGTTGAGGCGGGCAAGCCGAACATCTCCGACACCTGTCCGATTGTGTACATGGTTCCTCCGAATCAATCTCGAATTCATTCCTTGACCTAAAGTCAGGTTTAGGTATTACCTTCATTCTCGTCATTAGAACAGGGATTGCAAAGGGTGTTCCGTAATGCGGAAACAGATTTGCACCTAAACCATCGAAAGGGGGAGATCGATCATGGCAATTAAACAGACGGCAGGCAGGGATGCCCTGGGGGGAGTTCGCCCCCAAGTTCGCACAGCTCAATGACGATGTGCTGTTTGGCGAGGTGTGGAGTCGAGAAGACGGGCTTTCCCTTCGAGACCGCAGCGTGGTGACGGTTGTGGCCCTGATGGCGCAGGGACTGACGGACTCTTCGTTTAAATATCATCTGATGTCCGCAAAGAACAACGGGGTGACCAGGGCGGAGATAGCGGAAATCCTTACGCACGCGGCGTTTTATGCGGGATGGCCCAAGGCGTGGGCGGCCTTCCGCATGGCAAAGGAGGTCTGGGCGGATGACGATGCCGCTGATGCAAAAGCCGAGCACCAAAACGAGATGGCCTTTCCCATCGGTGCCCCCAACGACGCATTCGCGAAGTACTTTATCGGGCAAAGCTACCTCGCGCCTCTATCAACCGAGCAGGTTGGCGTCTACAACGTGACGTTCGAGCCCGGCTGCCGCAACAACTGGCACGTGCACCACGCCAAAAACGGCGGCGGACAGATTCTCATCTGCGTGGCTGGTCGAGGGTTTTACCAGGAATGGGGTAAGCCGGCGCAGAAACTGCACCCTGGCGTCGTGGTCAACATTGCCCCAGGGGTGAAGCACTGGCACGGAGCCGCACCCGACAGCTGGTTCTCACATCTCGCGTTGGAGGTTCCGGGTGAGGAAGCCTCCAACGAGTGGTTGGAACCTGTGAACGATGAGGATTATCTCAAAGCGACTGACAAGGAGGCTTAAATACCTTCGCCGTCCGCGCCGCCGAGAGCAGGGCGCCCAAATCGGCTTGGATCGCCTCTGCC
>NZ_QSFR01000025.1:0-24058 GCF_003467925.1 Collinsella sp. AM43-1
ATCGAAATTTATCGATGGCCTATTTCAGACTGTAATGGGGCTGATTTGTCTCGTTCACTTCTCGGAAAAGTATTAGACTTCGGTTTTTTGACCGTTGCAAAAGTCGATCCCTCGGCATAAATAAAGGGATAAGGCCATACGGCCCTATCCCTTTTTGCTAACTAAAGCAGCTCGTGCGCTACTCGCGGCACAGGTGCACGGCGAAGCCGGCGAACTCGCGCTTAAAGTACACGAGCTTGGTGCTACCGTCGGGCAGCAGCGCGCGCGACTCCTCGTTGACCTCGAGCCCGCGCTCGGCAAACCACTTCTCGGCCGCATCGATGTCGTTGACGGCAAAGCCAATGTGGCCCTTGGTGCCACGACCGTTCTGCTTCATAACCTCGACCAGCGAATCGTTAAAGTACGAAACCGGGGTCTCGATAACGGGCAGGCCCATCATCGTCGAGAACAGCTCCGCGATCTCCAAGGCGTCTGCCGGGTCGGCAGCGTTAATGCCCACATGGGCAACGCGCATACCAAAGAGCTCTACCGGATTGGCGTTCTGCTCACTCATGCAGGCAGCGCCTACTGAGCCATGACGTCAAGAACGGCCTTCTCGGCGGCAACGCGGTTCATGCCGGTCATGAAGGGCACGCCGCTCACGTACGGGCAGGTGAGGCCCTCGGGGGCAACGGTGGTGGCGATCAGCAGGTCGGCGCCCTCGTCGCAAGCGTCCTTGGCCTCGGAGATGGCGCACTGCACGATCTCATACTTGTCGGCGTAACCGTTGGCGTCGAGCAGGGTGGCGACCTTCTGGGCAACGAGCGTGGAAGTAGCAGCGCCAGCACCGCAAGCCAAAACGATTTTCTTCATAGGTAATGTCTCCCTTCATGGTTTACTTTAGGTAAGTGTACCGCAGCGAGCGATGGCACTCGGCCTCGATGAGCTTTTATGCCAGTTTGCTTGCGCGCTGCGTATAATACATCCAGTACGTGTTGTCATACCGCTCGCTTTATGAGCGACTAAGGACCCTAATATGCCCGATTCCCGCACACTCTGGACCGCCGTCGTTATCATCTGTATCGCCGTGTCGGTGTTCTTTAGCATCAAAAAACGCACCACGTTTAAGCGCCTGCAGCAGTTGATGGCTGCCAAACAGTGGGACGAGTTCGATCGTTTGCTCGACGGCAAACTCACCAGCATGCTGTACCCGCGCTACAACCGCGACTACCTGCGCCTGAACTCCTATCTGTTGCGCGAGGACCACGAACACGCCAACGAGATGTTCGACCTGTTGCTGGGACTCAACCTGCCCAAGATGCAGCGCGTCGACCTGGTGATCAAAGCCTTTAACTACTACGTTGGCCAGGAGGACCGCAAAAAGTCCAAGGAGTTGCTGCACGAGATCAAGGGCTTTGAGGGCGGTCAGGCCGAGGCGGTCGCGCACGAGTGCCAGCTGATGTACGACACGATGATCCTCAAGCGTCACAACGACATTCCCGAGCTGGAGCGCATGCTCGAGGATGTCGGCGACGACCCGGTCAAGCGCTGCCGCTTGGAGTACCTGCTGGCCCTGCAGTACCAGAACAAGGGCGACGAAGCCAAGTTTGCCGAGTACTTGGAAAAGTCAGGCCAGCACTCGATGGCCGTCAACGCGTAACGGACGGCTTGTGCTAGACTTCTAGTCTCACGGGGGCGTGGCGGAATTGGCATACGCAGGAGACTTAAAATCTCTCGCCGCAAGGATTGTGGGTTCGAGTCCCACCGCCCCTACCATGTAGTGCTTACGAGCCCGTGTCCCCCAGGGATGCGGGCTCGTTTCTTTTGCACGCCGGTGGGGCTCGAACCCGCGAGGGGGCGAGCGTTAAGCAAACGCGGAGCGTTTGTAGCGAGCCGGCGAGGGCGCCGGCAGGCGACCGAGGCCGGTGCGTATTTGCTGCGCAAATTCGCAGACGTCCCACCGCCCCTACCACGCATTGTTTACGAGCCCGTGTCCCCCGGAGACGCGGGCTCGTTTCTTGTGGATGCCGACACGGATGATAAGTTGCGGTGGAATAGTTCTTGTTTATGCTGTTTACCAGCCTATTTAAGAACTATTTCACCGCAGCTTAGGTTGATACTCCCACATTTTTCGATGGAAGAACGTGGTTGTCTCGCACATTTTTCGATGGAAAAACGTGGTTGTCTCGCACATTTTCCAAGGGAAACGCGCATATGGCCTTATACTAGCCGAGAGGGTTGGGAGGCAATATGCAACGACAGCTTATGAGTGAACTTATCGCTTGGAAATCAAGGGCGAATCGCAAACCTCTCTTGCTTAAGGGAGCCCGCCAGACAGGAAAGACGTGGCTTCTTAACAAATTCGCAAGCCAGCAGTATCGAAACGTCATTCGTTTTGACTTTATGCTCGAGCCGAGCGCACGTTCGCTGTTCGATGGGGACCTCGACCCCAAGCGCATCATCTCCCAGATAGAACTCCTAAGTGGCCAAACCATAACGCCGGCAGACACGCTCATCATCTTCGACGAGATCCAAGAGGCGCCACACGGGATCACCTCGCTCAAGTACTTCAACGAACTTGCACCCGAATACCACATCGTAGCAGCCGGCTCCTATATGGGTCTCGCGCTCCGACGCGAAAACGAGTCATTTCCCGTCGGCAAAATCGACCAGCTCACCATGCGTCCCATGGGGTTTGCCGAGTTCGTTCGTGCCGTCGACGGCAACCCGCTCGCCGACGCCATCCTTGCCGCAGACATGAACCTTCTAGCAAACGTTACCGAAAAGCTCGAGCACTTGCTCAAGGAATACCTTGTTGTCGGTGGTATGCCCGAAGTTGTCTCCGCTTTCGCCGAGACACGCGACTTCATCGAAGCCCGAAGGCTTCAGCAGCAAATCATCGAGGCTTACGAATCCGATTTTGGCAAACATGCACCCGCCCGCATCGTCGAGCGCATGAGGTTGGTTTGGAAATCCCTTCCCGGCCAGCTTGCCAAGGAGAACAAGAAGTTTGTCTATGGCGCCCTTCGCCCCGGAGCGCGCGCACGCGATTTTGAGGAAAGCCTCCAGTGGCTCGCGGACTACGGAATCGTTCATAAGGTTCCGCGCGTTTCTGCCCTCAGAGCACCGCTCTTGAGCTATGAGGATCTCTCGGGCTTCAAACTATTTTGCATTGACACCGGCATCCTTGGAGCGCTCTCCAGCCTCCCCCCGACCATCGTCCTAAACGGATCCGCTGTTTTCACTGAGTTTAAGGGCTCGCTCACCGAGCAATATGTCGCACAGGAACTCTTGCTGCAAGGCAAAAGTCCTGCGTACTGGTCCTCTACCTCCGGCAATGCCGAAACCGACTTTGCCATCGACCATGCGGGAACCGTGCTTCCGCTTGAGGTCAAGGCGGCGGAGAACCTCAAAGCAAAGAGCCTGAAAATAGCCTGCGAAAAATTCAAGCTCATGCGTTGTGTGAGGACCTCCCTGGCGGCATATAGAGATGAAGGCATGCTCGTCAATATTCCGCTTTGGGAGATTGGGCAAATCGACAAGCTGGCATAGGCGCTGTGGGGACGCCCCGCAAGGACTGTCCCCAGGTGCCGGCAGAAAAGGAACGTCCCTAAGTGCCGGCTGTTGAGTTGCGGTGGAATAGGGACTGTTTGGGGCCCGAAAGGGCGATTTTAGTCCATATTTCACCGCAACTTATTGGAGGGCGCTGAGGCTGGGGGTCCAGCCGATGGTGGGTAGCTCACCGTCGAGAACCTCGTTAATGGTGGCGGCCATGCCGGCAAGCAGGCTGTTCTCGCTTACGGTGAGCGTGTCGTAGCCGCCGGCTCGCATAAGCTCGCGAATCACCACGGCACCAGCCAAGATCACGCCCGCGCGTTTGGGCTGTACACCCGGTAGCGCGGCGATGCCTTCCGCGTCCAACACAGACATGCGCTCGATAGCGGCCGAGACCTGCTCCAGCGACAGCTCGCGTAGGTGCACAAAGCTCGAATCGTACGGTTCCAGCTCGTGGACCAGAGCCACCAGCGTAGTCACCGTGCCGCCCACCGCGACTAAGCGTTCGGCGCGCTCAAAGTCGACAGGCAGGCCCTCAAAATAGGCGGCGAACTGCTCGCCTGCCCACGCGGCAGCGGCAGCAAGCTCGCCATCCGCGGGCGGCAACGCAGAGAAAAAGCGCTCCGTCACGCGACGGCAACCGATGTCCAGCGAGCGCGTTCCCTCCAGCGCAAAGACGCCGCGCTCCGGAGCGTATACGCCCGTCGCGAGTTCCGTGGACCCGCCGCCCGAATCCGCGACGATGATGCGCTCGCCGGCAAAGTCGTGCGCCACGCCAAAAAACGTCAGGCGCGCCTCGACCTCGCCCGGAATCACCTGTGGTTTGAGCCCCAACTCGCGCAGGCCGTCCAGCAGCAGCGCGGCATTGGACGCATCGCGCGCGGCACTCGTGCACGTGGTGCAGACGCACACGGCCCCAAAGGCACGGGCCTCGTCCACAAACATGCGGCACGCAGCGAGCACACGCTCGACAGCCGCCTCGCAGAAGCGCCCCGTCGCGTCCACGCCCTCGCCCAGGTCGGTAATCTCGGTATGCTTGGACGATTCCACAATCGCTCCGCCCTCGACCTGGGCCAACACCAGTCGCGACGACACCGTTCCCAGGTCGATCGCGGCCACCTTATAGCGTTTGCAATTTGTCATTGCGGGCTCCCCTCCGGGCGCTATTTGCCGTTGGACACGACCGTCTGACCCTCGACGCCGTTAAACCCAAACAGCATGTCGAGCGCCTGGATGTACCACGGCGCGTCCTTGCCGACTTCTTCGATTTCCTTGGCCACTTCGCTGGCCTTCTTGGCGTTTGAGGACTTTTTGCTCGACGACGAGTCCGAATCGTCGTCCAAGCCTAGCACGTCAATCTTCTTCTCGCCGGGCATCACCAGGCCCAGGTCCTCGGACGCCGCGTCCTTGATACCCTCCTCCGAGAGCAGCTTGTCGACGCTTTTTTGCAGCTCATCATTGTATTGCTGGCGAATCTCGACCTGCTTGGCCAAGATATCGCTCGAACGCTTTGCCACGTACAGATCGCGCACGGGAAAATACAGGCTCACGAGCACCAGCGCCACCACGATACCGATAAACAGCGGACGCAGAGAGCCATGCGTAAAGTCATAGATCGCCTTGACCACCGCGTTGTCGTTGGCGTAATGCATAAAGTCCGAGCCCGAAAGACGACTCGAGGGTCTGCTCGATTTGTCGTGTGCCTGAGTCGAGAGACGCGATGCATGCGACGAACGCGCCGGGCGCACTGGTCCATCTGCCAAAGTATTTGATTGGGCATTGGGGCGCGAGGTACTTGTCGGGCGCTGCGCGGGGCGGCCGACGCCGGCGTAGGCGGACCCACCGAGCTGCACCGTGCGCGCACGGTGCAGCGACGGCTCGCGCGAACCGGCGGAATAGTACCTGTTGTCGTAAATCTGATCCATGTGCGCCTTGTGCGGTTGAGGTTTGTTTGCGCTAAGTATTCTAGTTATAGCACGAGCGCCCGCACCGCCTTCGCCAGCCTTTGCTCGTCATAAAAAAGGCGCTGAGCCATATAGCCCAGCGCCCACAGCGCTTTGCGGCGTCCAGCCAAGGCGGGGCGGAACCGAGTCAGCCTCCCCCTCGCCAAATTCGCCCGTTTAGCGAATGTTGTAGAACGCGGCCTTGCCGGCGTAGCGCGCGCTGCCCTCGAGCTCGTCCTCGATGCGAATGAGCTGGTTGTACTTGGCGATACGGTCGCTACGGCACGGGGCGCCCGACTTGATCTGGCCGGCGTTGACGCCCACGACCAGGTCGGCGATCGTGGAGTCCTCGGTCTCGCCGGAGCGGTGGCTCACGATGCAGGCGTAACCGGCCTCCTTGGCGGTCTCGATGGCCTCGAGCGACTCGGTGAGCGTGCCGATCTGGTTGACCTTGACCAGGATAGCGTTGGCGGCACCCAGCTCGATGCCCTTCTTGAGGCGCTCGGTGTTGGTGACGAACAGGTCGTCGCCCACCAGCTGCACCTTGTTGCCAATGCGGCGGGTAAGCTCAACCCAACCGTCCCAGTCCTCCTCGGCCATGCCGTCCTCGATGGAGATGATGGGATAGGTGTCGACGAGCTTCTCCCAGTAATCAACCATCTGGGCACTCGTGTACTCCACGCCCTCGCCCTTGAGCTCGTACATGCCGGTTTCGGCGTTGTAGAACTCGGTCGAGGCCGGGTCCATGGCGTACATGAAGTCGACGCCGGGCTTAAAGCCAGCCTTCTCGACGGCCTTGGTAATGTACTCGAACGGCTCGGCATTGGTCTTGAGGTTGGGCGCAAAGCCGCCCTCGTCGCCCACGCCGCCGCCCAGGCCCGCCTCGTGCAGCACGCCCTTGAGGGTGTGGTAGACCTCGGCGCACCAACGCAGGCCCTCGGCAAAGCTCGGGGCGCCCACCGGCATGATCATGAACTCCTGGAAGTCGACGTTATTGTCGGCATGCACGCCGCCGTTGAGGATGTTCATCATGGGCGTGGGCAGCAGATGGGCGTTGACGCCGCCCAGGTACTGGTACAGCGAAAGACCCGCCGACTCGGCAGCGGCGCGGGCGACGGCCAGCGACACGCCCAGGATGGCGTTGGCACCGAGCTTGGTCTTGTTGGGGGTACCGTCCGCGGCAATCAGCGCGGCATCGACGGCGCGCTGGTCGAAGGCGTCGAGGCCCACGACGGCGTTAGCGCACTCGTTATTGACGTGCTCGACGGCCTGCGAAACGCCCTTGCCCAGGTAGCGGCCCTTGTCGCCATCGCGCAGCTCGCATGCCTCAAAGGCGCCGGTCGAAGCGCCCGAAGGCACCATCGCGCGGCCGAAGCTGCCGTCCTCGAGCACGACCTCGACCTCGACGGTGGGGTTGCCGCGACTGTCGAGTACCTCGCGACCGTAGACATCCAAAATATCGCTCATGTTGTCTCCCTCTCACTTGGAAACGGGTTGAATGCTTGGCGACACGGCTTGCACGCTACAGTGGCGCGCAGGTTCATAAGTTAGCCTTATCGCACTTTTTGCATTATGCCCTAAGTTAGCCAAGAGATACAATCTTTTTGAAAAATAATGGGGGCGATGAGAAAGTCCGTCCCGTCGCCCCCGCAGTCTTACTCCTCTGCCTTTGCGGCATCCCAGAGGTCATTGAGGCCGTGGGTCGAAAGCTCGGCCAGATCCACGTGGGCGTCGGCCGCCATCTGCTCCATCGCGGCCCAGCGGCGGCGGAACTTTGCCGTGCTGGCACGCAGGGCGCTCTCGGCGTCGATTCCCTCCTTGCGCGCAACGTTGACCAGGGCAAAGAGCAGGTCGCCAAACTCCATCTCGCGCTCGGGCGAGCCGGGAGCCTCGGCCTCAAACTCGGCACGCTCCTCAGCGACCTCGTCCCACACGTCCTGGACCGTCTCCCACTCAAAGCCCACGGCAGCCGCCTTGCGCGACACCTTCTGAGCCTGCATCAGCGCCGGCAGGTGCGTGGGCACGCCGTCGAGCAGACCCTCGGGCGCAGCCTCGCCTGCCGCCACGGCCTGGTCTTTGGCGGCCTTCTCGGCAAGCTTGACCTCGTCCCAAATCTTGAGCACCTCGTCGGAGCTCTCGGCATCCGCATCGCCAAACACGTGCGGGTGACGACGGATGAGCTTGGCGTCGATATCGCGCGCCACATCGGCAAGCGTAAACTCACCGGCATCCGCCGCAATCTGCGCATGCAGCACCACCTGCATGAGCACATCGCCCAGCTCCTCGCGCAGATGCGCCACGTCGTCCGCCTCAATGCAATCGAGCGCCTCGTAGGCTTCCTCTATCATGTTCTTGCCAATGCTCTGATGCGTCTGCTCGCGGTCCCACGGGCAGCCATCGGGCTGACGCAGGCGCCAGATGGTCTGCACCAGATGCTGCAGCTCGGCCGACGCGTCGACCAGCGTGGACAGGTCGCGCGAACCCTCGGTATTTTGCTGAGCCATATGCTCGGCCATGGTTACTCCTCCTCCAGGATCACGTGACGGAACGCGCCGCCCTCGTAGATGCCGTAGCTGTGCGCACCGTCCTTGGGAATGCTCACGCTGCCGGGATTGAAGAGCCACAGACCCGGGTGCGCGGCGCTTTCCTCGTTAACCTTGATGTGCGTATGGCCGTAGACGAGCGCGGAGCCCTCGGGCAGCGCGGGCGCGTGGTCAACGCTGTTATGCATGCCGGCGCCAAAGACGTGGCCGTGCGTCAGGAACAGTTCACGTCCGGTCTCGTCGAATAGTGTGGCGTAGTCAGCCATGACGGGGAAGTCGAGGACCATCTGGTCGACCTCGGCGTCGCAGTTGCCGCGCACCGCGATGATGCGGTCGGCCAGGGCGTTGAGCAGCGGAATCACGCGTTTGGGAGCGTAGTCGCGCGGCAGGTCGTTACGCGGGCCGTGGTAGAGCAGGTCGCCCAGCAGCACAATGCGGTCGGGCTGCTCGGACTCGATGGCGGCGACCAGGCGCTCGGTCCAGTATGCCGAGCCGTGAATGTCGGAAGCGATGAGGTATTTCATGGGAAGTCCTTTCGGAGTGGGGCTGATGTGGCCGGGCGCGAGATGTCGCCGGCCGCGCTATTCAAATCGCAGTGCCGAGGCTTGTGCCGCCTGCATCACGCGCTGGAGCGGCACGTTATGCTCGCGGGCAAGACGGGCGCAGTCCTCGTACTCGGGCGCCGCACGCTCACTGCCGTCGGGCAGGGTGGCTACTTTGACGGCCACCTCGCCCCAAGGCGTCGCTACCTGCTCAAAACGACGCGGCAGGCAAACGCGTTCCATCACCTGGCGACGAACGGCGTTGGTCGTGGTTTCCAGAAAGATAATCGTCTGCAGGCGTTCGATATCCTCATGCGAGCAGATCACCTGCAGCTGCCAGCCGGGGCGGCCTTTTTTGCAGTAGAGGGGCAGCCAGTGCACCTCGCGGGCGCCCGCCTCGCGCAGGCGGTCGGCGGCATAGGCGAGTACCTCGGGCGACGCATCGTCGATGTCGCACTCCAGCTTGACGATGGTTTCGGGCGCATCGGTCTCGTGGGACAGCGGAGATGTACTTCCACGTTGCATACGGTCCGGATCCTTTCCGCACGGGCTCGTTTTATTCACCCAAACGCTAGCACATCGAACGTGGCACAGGCGTGACTTTCGTCCGTCGTCGCCCTTGCCCCTATCCAAACATGTACGTCAGCCTCCAAACATGTCATTTTTTGTCGGTTTTGGAGGCTGACGTACACGTTTTGGAGCGGGCCGCACACGATCAAAATTGCGCCCGCATTCCGTCCACCACAAAGTTCGCCGCACTCAACAATTTTGAACTTTCTACGCAGTTCATCGGCTAAAAATTACCCTCGGCATACTTACCCGCTGCACGATGTTACTCTAGTTGCATTTGGCTAACTAATCGGCTGCCGAGGACCCCGCCCGGCACCGTTACGGCATCGGAGGTTTCATGTTCGAGAAGCGGCTCTTCTCCCTGGTTCCGCAGGCAACGCCCTACATTGTGGCGAGCGTCCTGTTTAAATGGATAGCGCTCATGGCAAACATCACGGTGATGTGGGTGCTTGCGCGCATCTTGGGCGGCATCGTCACGGACGGTCTTTCCGCCGCGCTCGCCGTCGACGCCCTCGCACAGGCGGCCTTGCCGCTCGCCGCCGCCACCATCGTGCGCGCCGTCTCCATCTACCTGGCCCAACGCGCCGGCGACAAGGCCGCGTTCGAGGCCGTCCGCCGCGTGCGCTCGCTCGTCTACGACAAGCTCACCGCACTCGGCCCCTCCTACACCGAGACCGTCCCCACCGCCGAGGCCGTCCAGACCAGCGTCGAGGGCGCCACGCAACTCCAGGTGTACTTTGGCGGCTACCTGCCGCAGCTCTTCTTTGCGGGCTTGGCACCCATCACGCTGTTTGCACTGCTCGTGGGCCAGGCGGGTCTTCCCGCCGCGCTGCTGCTCGCCTGCGTTCCGGTCATCCCCGTCTCCATTATGATGGTCATGCGCAACGCCAAAAAGATCGGTGCCGAGTACTGGGGCAGCTATGTCGATCTTGGCGGCATGTTCCTGGAGGCCGTGCAGGGTCTCACCACCCTTAAGGTCTACCAGGCCGATCGCAGCTGGCACGAGCGTATCAACACCGAGTCCGAGCGTTTCCGCACGGCGACCATGCGCCTGCTGGTGATGCAGCTGCGCTCCATTTGCGTTATGGACCTGGTCGTCTATATGGGCGCCGCGCTCGGCATTATCGTAGCCACGCTGCAGCTCGCCACGGGCAAGATTGGCTTTGAGGCTGCCTTCCTCATCGTCTTTCTGTCACAGGAGTTCTTTTTGCCCATGCGCCGCCTGGGATCGCTGTTCCACACGGCCATGAACGGCATGGCCGCCTCGCGCCGCATGTTTGGCATTTTGGATACGCCCGAGCCCGAGCGCGGCGATGTTGAGCTTGACGGTCGCGGCGATATCGAGCTCGCGGGCGTGAGCTATGCATACGGCGACCGCACGGTGCTGGACAGCGCCAGCGCGACCATTGCGCACGGCTCGCTCGTGGCACTCGTGGGCGAAAGCGGCGGCGGCAAGTCCACGATCGCGGGGATTATCGCGGGCCGCAAGGGTGCCTACCGTGGCAGCGTTCGCATCGGCGGCGTCGAGCTGCGCGACGCCACGGCCGCCTCACTCATGCGCGCCGTCACCCTGGTGCCCACCAACGGTCACCTGTTTGCCGGCACCCTGCGCGACAACCTGCTGCTCGCCCAGCCCAGCGCCACCGATACCGAGCTTTTGCGCGCACTCGACCGCACGCGCGTGGCGGCCTTTGTGCAGGCCAACGGCGGGCTCGACATGGTGATTAACGAGGGCGGCACCAACCTTTCGGGCGGTCAGCGCCAGCGCGTGTGCATGGCCCGCGCCCTGCTGCACGACTCGCCGATCTATGTGTTTGACGAGGCGACGAGCAATGTGGACGCCGCAAGCGAAGCCGCAATCGGCGAGGTCATTGCATCGCTCGCCGGCGGGCACACCGTAATCGTGGTGGCACACCGCCTGTCGACGATCGTAGGCGCCGATCAGATCCTGGTGCTGGAGCGTGGCCGTATTGCCGAGCACGGGACTCACGGCGAGCTCTTGGCCACCGCGGGCGCCTATGCGCGCATGTGGAACAGCCAGGAGCAGCTCTCGGCATATGCGTATGCGGAGGATGATGCCGAGGACGTCGAAGATGCCGGCGCGGTTGAGGCTGTTGACGGCAGCGCTGCCTGTACCGATGGCCTCAACGGTGCTAGCTCGTCTTCCGCTGCCGCGGCGCTTGACTCCGGCCGCGTCCGTCGCTCGGCGCCGTCCATCATGTGGCGCATGATGGGGCTCGTCCGACCGCTTGCCGGCTGGCTTGTGCTAGCCGTCGCGCTAGGCAGCATTGGTATGCTCACCGCCGCGTTCGTGCCGGCCTTTGGCGCCCTTGGCCTTATGGCCGCGCTGGGCCGCAACGCCTTGGGGCTTGGTCTTATCGCAGCATGCGCGGCCTGTGCCGCCTGCGGCATCGCACGCGGGCCGCTCCACTACGGCGAGCAGCTCTGCAACCATTACATCGCATTCCGTCTGCTCGCACACATTCGCAACCTGGTGTTTGGTGCCCTGCGCCAGCTCGCCCCCGCCAAGCTCGAGGGCCGTGGCAAGGGCGAGCTCGTGAGCCTGGTCACCTCGGATATCGAGCTGCTCGAGGTCTTCTACGCGCACACCATCTCGCCCATTGCAATCGCTCTGGTCTGCACCGTTGTGTTTGAGGGCTTTTTGCTGGCTGTGAGCCCCGAGCTCGCGGGCATCGCGCTCGTGGCCTACGCGGTCCTGGGCGTGCTACTGCCCCTGACCTCGGCCAAGGCATGCGGCACCACCGGCCGCCAGAGCCGCGAGGGCGCCGGTAAGCTGGGCGCCTATGTGCTCGACAGTCTACGCGGCGCGTCCGAGACTATCCAGTTCGCCGGTGGCGCCGATCGCAGCCGTGCCCTGGCCAAGCTGACCGAGCAAGTCGGCGCCGTGGACGCGCGCCTCAAGCGCCGCCAGGCGGCCAGCGAGGCCGTAGCCGATGCGCTTATTCTTGCGGCCAATCTGGTGATGCTCGGGCATGCGCTGCAGCTGGTGGCTGCGGGAACGATTGATTTTGCCGCAGCGTTTGTCGCCGTCTTTACCTTTGTGTCGTCGTTTGGTTCGGTAATGGCCGTGAGCCGCCTGGGCGCCTCACTGCAGGAGACGCTCGCTTCGGGCGCACGCGTGCTCGATTTGCTCGACGAGCGGCCCCAGTGCGCCGAGGTCGCCGATGGACAGGACGTTGAGTTTGCCGGCGCCGCAGCCGAGCATGTGAGCTTTAGCTATGCGGGCGGCGTGGACGCGGGCGGTGCCGGCGCCACAGAGCAGGTCGCGAACGACGCCGCTGCGAATCTCATCCTCGACGACGTGACCTGCACCTTTGCGCCCGGTACCATGACCTGCATCATGGGGCGCTCGGGCTCGGGCAAGTCGACGCTGCTTAAGCTGCTCATGCGCTTTTGGGACCCCGCAGCCGGCACCATCACGGTGAGCGGTGTCGATGCCCGCCACATCAACACGGCGAGCCTGCGCAGCCACGAGGCCTATATGACCCAGGACACACATCTGTTCTGCGGCACCGTACGCGAGAATCTGCTGGTCGCGCACGCCAACGCCACCAATGCCGAGCTGCTCGACGCTTGCCGCTCCGCTTCGCTTACCGCCCTCATCGACCGCCTGCCGCAGGGTCTCGACACCCCGGTTGCCGAGCTGGGCGACTCGCTCTCGGGCGGCGAGCGCCAACGCATCGGCCTTGCGCGCATCTTCCTCAACGACGCGCCTTTCATCTTGCTCGACGAGCCCACCAGCGCACTCGACGCCCTCAACGAGGCGTCCGTAATGCAGGCCGTTGACGAGCTCAAGCGCCGCGGCAAGACCATCGTACTCGTAAGCCACCGTGCCAGCACCTGCGCCTTTGCCGATTGCTCGCTTTCGGTCGAGCACGGGAGGCTGAGCTAGATGGCGCGCACCGCCGACACACCGGAGCTGGCACGCAAACGTGAGCGCGAGGCCCAAATGGTGTCGCAGATGATTGCGCTGTGGTGTCGTGGGCATCATGGCGGCGGGCATGCGGTCGAACAGGCTGGCGACGATGAGCCCGTGCGCGTGAAGCTCGGCCTTCGGACCATTACGCTCTGCCCCGAATGCGCCGAGCTGCAGAAATACGCCATCGCGCGCATTGAGCACTGCCCGCACATGGGCACCAAGACATTTTGCTCGGCCTGTCCTTCGCATTGCTACCGGCCTGCCATGCGCGAGAAGATCCGCGAGATCATGCGCTGGTCGGGACCGCGTATGATCCGCTATCGCCCCATCACCGCCGTAAGACACGCGATGGTAACGGTGCAGGCCAAACGCGTGGCGGCACGAAGCAAGTAGTCGCCGGCGCCGGCACGCGCCGCCTGCCCTTTCCAGTCGGTTTCGACTTGCAGCGTTCCCGCCGCGCCGAGGCTGCGCCATTACAATGAAGCGGATTCGCTTGACGCAAAGGAGTCACCATGCCCGCCTGCCCGCTGGTCGATTGCCATACTCATACCTCGTTCTCGGACGGGCACGCCTCGTTCGAGGACAACGTCCGTGCCGCTGCTGCCGCCGGCTGCCGCGTCATGGTCTCGACCGACCACCTTACCCTGCCCGCCAGTATGGATGCTAACTGCGAGGTGCAGGTCGTCGAGGGCGACTTGCCGGCACATCGTTTGTCCTTTGAGGACGCCCGCAAACTCGCCGCGCAGATTGCGCCGGAGCTCACCTTTATCTACGGTTTTGAATGCGATTGGTACGAGGGCTGCGAGCCCTTGGTAGAGCACTGGTCCCAGGGCGCCGTCGTACGTCTGGGCAGCGTGCACTGGATTGGCAACCCGGGCGATATTGCGGCAGGCGCCGCGGGCACGGCAGGGACAGAGGACGTCGCGCGCCCCGATACACCCGATTCCCTTTGCGGTTGGATCGACGACGATACCAACCTGCATGTTTGGGAAAACTTAGGCGTGCGCGGCGTGTGGGAGTGCTACGTCGACGACTGGTGCCGTGCTTGCGAAAGCTCACTCAACTTTGACGCGATGGCCCATCCCGACCTGGTCATGCGCTTTTCGAAGGACGGCTTTGCACCCGACTTTGACCCCGCGCCGTTTTGGGAGCAGATGGCCGAATGCGCCCACGATACGGGTCGCCGCGTTGAGGTCTCGACCGCCGCACCGCGCAAGGGGCTCGACGATTACTACCCCGCGACCGGGCTGTTGCGCCGCTTCGCCCATGCCGAGGTGCCCATCACCTTTGGCTCGGACGCGCACCGCGCCTGCGACATCTGCTGGAACATCCGCGAGGCCCAGGCCCACGCCTACGACTGCGGCTACCGGGCCTTCGATATCCCCCACCCCACCGGCGAATGGGAATCCACGCCCCTCGCCTAACTAGTCGTTTAAGAACGTCCCCAATGACTAGTGGCGGCGGGCGTTGAGTTCGCCGGCCAGTTCGTCGAGGGTGATGCCGTAGCGCTCGAGCGTCACGAGCAGGTGGTAGATCAGGTCGCCGGCCTCGTAGCGGATGTGATCGTGGTCGTTATCCTTGCAGGCCATGATCACCTCGCTCGCCTCCTCGGCAAGCTTCTTGAGAAGCTCGTCCTCGACGTCGGTCAGCAGACGCGCGGTATAGCTCTCCTGCGGCGATGCGTCGCGACGACCGTGAATCACCTCGGCCAGTCCCGTCAGCGTCTCACCGATGTTTCCCGGCTGCACGTTAGCTGTTCTGACTCCCATGGTTATTTCCTCTCGTTACTGCAGCGTAAAGTAGGTACCGGTCTCATCGAACCGAGGCTTTGCGCCCTTTTTCTCAAAGAACTCGACGATGACGGCATGGGCCTCATTGAGCCTTTCCTTCTCGGCCTCGAGCCAAAGCGACTGCACCCCGCAGGCATCAGTCAGGTGCACGCGGCATGGCACGCCCGCGCGGAGGAGCTCGGTGTTGCATTCGGCGACTTCGAACGGCGTCACGACCTTCATCGTGTTCCCCCCCCCTTACGCGCTTAAAGAAGCAGGTACGGTTGCCGGTATGGCAGGCCGGGCCCGGTGAGTCCACTTTGACCAGCAGCGTATCGCTATCGCAGTCGGCCCAGAGCTCCTTGACCTCCTGCATGTTGCCACTCGTCGCGCCCTTGTTCCAGAGCTCCTGACGGCTGCGACTCCAAAACCACGTGGTCCCGGTCTTGAGCGTCAGCCCCACCGATTCCTCGTTCATCCAAGCAACCATAAGCACCTCACCGGTGTCATACTGCTGAACCACGCAAGGAATCAGCCCGCGGGCGTCGTACGTAAGTTTTGAAGGATCGGTTATCTCTTCCATTTCTCTCCCCAAATTCAAACTTCGCAGGTCGGCGAGGGTTGTCCAGGTGCCCGAGATTCCGAGCGACAAGCCCGACGACGCGTACTTAAAGTACGCGAGGAGGGTTGGAGCCGGAAGGTCGGGCGCCTGGGCAAGCCGCAGCACTAGAAGTCCAGCCTCACAGGGATGCCTTGGCTGGCCATATACTCCTTCACCTGGCGAATGCTGAAAGTTCCAAAGTGAAAGACGCTGGCCGCCAGTACGGCGTCGGCTTCGCCCTCGATCACGCCCTCGGCAAAATGCTCGAGCGTGCCCACGCCGCCGCTCGCGATGACGGGAATCGGCACCGCACGCGCCACGGCGCGGGTGAGTGCCAGGTCGAAGCCAGCCTTGGTGCCGTCGCGATCCATGCTGGTGAGCAAGATCTCACCGGCGCCGCGACGAGCCGCTTCCTCGGCCCACGCCACCGCATCGATACCCGTGGCGTTGCGACCGCCCGCCGTGAAGACCTCCCACTTGTCGGCATCCGGCTGACCGGGCAGGCCCACGCGCTTGGCATCAATCGTCACGACCACGGCCTGGCTGCCAAACGCCGCGGCGGCCTGGCTGATCAACGACGGATCGCGCACGGCGGCAGAGTTAAGCGACACCTTGTCGGCACCGGCGGCAACCATGGTTCGCATGCCCGCCAAGTCGCGGAAACCGCCGCCCACGGTATAGGGAATAGCGAGCTCCTCGGCCGCGTGCGCCGCCATCTCGATGGTCGTCGCGCGGTTGTCGCTCGTCGCGGTAATGTCCAGGAAGACGACCTCGTCTGCACCCTCGCGGTCGTAGGCGCGCGCCAGCTCCACCGGGTCGCCAGCATCGCGCAGGCTCACAAAGTTGACGCCCTTGACCACGCGGCCGTCCTTAACATCCAGACAGGGAATCACGCGTTTGGCAAGCATGGGCTACTCCTTCCCTCGGGCGGCGGCCAACGCCTGGGCCAGCGTAAAGTTGCCCTCGTAGAGCGCACGACCGGTAATGGCACCCTCGATGGCATCCTCGCCCACCGCGGCCAGTGCGCGGATATCGTCGAGCGTCGAGATGCCGCCCGAAGCCACGACGGGAAAGCCCGCGACCTCGGCCACATGGCGATACGCCGCCACGTCGATGCCCGTCTGCATGCCATCGCGCGCGATGTCGGTATACACCAGATGCTTAAAGCCCAGCTCGGTGAGCTGCGCCACGGCGTCGTCGAGCGCCACACCCGCGCCGTCGCGCCAACCATTCACCTTGACCTGGCCGTCACGGGCGGCAATGTCTGCCACCAGTAACTCGCCAAAGCCTTGGGCCGCCACCTCGGCAAAACCCGGCTCAGTCACCAGCACGGTGCCCAGTGCGATGCGACGCGCGCCGTAGCCGGCCAGCTCGTCGATGCGCGCGAGCGAGCGAACGCCGCCGCCCACGTCCACGGACAGGCCGTCGACGCTGCAGATGGCCTTAATCGCCGCCGAGTTGGCAGCGCACGCGTCCTCGTCCTCGCCAAAGGCAGCGGACAGGTCGACGACATGCACCCAGCTCGCGCCCTGCTCGGCAAACGAGCGGGCGACGGCCACGGGGTCGTCGGAATATACCTTGCAGCGGCTCCGGTCGCCGCACTCCAGGCGCACGACCTTGCCGCCGATCAAATCGATTGCAGGAAACAGGATCATCGGCCAACCTCCTCGACGATGTTGACGAAGTTCTTAAGGATGCGCTGACCAAGCGCGGAGGATTTCTCGGGATGGAACTGACAGCCCCACGCGTTGCCGTGACGCGCGATGCACGGGAAGCTCCGCGTGTAGTGCGTGCGCGCCAAAACATCAGCGGCATCGGCGTCGTCGGCCACCGCGTAGCTGTGGGTGAAGTACATGTTGGCACCCTCGGCAAAACCGGCGAGCAACGGATCGGCCGAACCGGCGGGCGTCATGTGCACCTGGTCCCAGCCCACGTGCGGCACCTTCAGGCGGCTCGACTCCAAGCGCGTGCACGAGCCGCGCATGATGCCCAGGCCATCGACCCAGGGGCCGCCAGACTGCTCGGGGGTGCCGCCATCCGCGGCCACGCCCTCGTCCGCAGGCACGCCCTCGTTGCCGCGCTCAAAAAAGAGCTGAAGGCCCAGGCAGATGCCGAGCAGCGGAGTTCCGGCGACAACGGCACCGAGCACCGCGTCCGCCTCGCCGCTCTGGCGCATAAAGGCGATCGCGTCATAGAACGCGCCCACGCCCGGGATGACCAGGCCGTCGGCGCGGCGGATCTGCTCCGGATCATCCGATGTACAGGCGGCGGCACCGGCGCGCGCAAGCCCGCGCACGACGCTCGACAAGTTGCCCTTGTGGTAGTCGACCACCACGATCTTCGGTTCGCCCACGCGACCCCTCCTCCTCGTCTTGTCCAAAACCACCACAAAGGGGACAGGCACCTTCGTAGTGGTTTTACCTTTGTAGCGGTTACAGCGAGCCCTTGGTGCTGGGGATGCCCTGCGCGCGGGGATCGAGCTCGCAGGCGTGGCGCATCGTGCGGCCCACGGCCTTAAAGGCGGCCTCGATAATGTGATGCGAGTTACCGCCCGCCAGTTCGCGAACGTGCAGCGTGAGCTTGGCATCGCGCGCGAAGGCGTAGAAGAACTCGACGGCCAGCTCGGTATCAAAGCTGCCCACGCGCTCGATGGGCACGGGCAGCTCGCAGTAGGCCTGCCCGCGGCCCGAAATATCAACAGCAGCCATCACAAGCGTCTCGTCCATGGCGATCGCCGCGTCGGCAAAGCGCGTAATGCCCGCCTTGTCGCCCAGCGCCTGACAAAACGCCTCGCCCAGCACAATACCCGTGTCCTCGACGGTGTGGTGCGCATCGACCTCCACGTCGCCCACCGCGTGCACCGTCAGATCGAACAGACCATGGCGGCCAAAAGCGTTGAGCATGTGGTCGAAAAACGGCACGCCGGTCGAGATATCGCACACGCCGCTTCCGTCCAGGTCGAGTTTTACGACAATGTCGGTCTCGCCCGTCTTGCGGGTTACCTCGGCATAGCGGTCCATCTACATCTCCTCCTTCACCAGCGCGGCAAACGCGGCCAGCACCTCGTCGTTTTCCTGCGGGGTGCCCACGGTAATGCGCAGGCAGTCCGCGAGCCCCGGCGCGTAGCTAAAGTCGCGCACCAGAATCGAATACTCGTCGCGCAGACGCTCGCGCACACGCGTGGCATGCGGCGTGCGCACGAGCACAAAATTCGCCGCGCTCGGCCATGCCTCCACGGGCATGCCCTCGGCAGCCATTGCGCGCAGGGTGCACAACTCGCGCTCGCGCTCGGATGTAACTTGCGCCACCACGGGTGCATACGCATCGCGGGCACGCACGCAGGCAAGCGCTGCGGCCTGGCTCAGCACATTGACCGAATAGATCTGGCGAATCGCCGCGAACACATCGATGACCTCGGGCGCCGCGATCACATAGCCCAGACGCGTGCCGGCAGCGCCAAACGCCTTGGACAGCGTATGCAGAATCACCAGGTTGGGATGCTTAGCGATAAGCCCTTGCGCTGTGGTTGCCGCGCCAAACGAATCGTCGGCAAACTCAACATAGGCCTCGTCGACCATCACCATGCCGGGGCATGCATCGCACAGGGCCGCGACAAAGTCGAGCGGCACCACATCGCCCGTGGGATTATTGGGCGAGGTCACGATTGCCAGGTTGCACTCGGACGCCGCCGCAAGCACGGCTGCCTGGTCGAGCTCAAAGGTCGCGGGGTCGCGCCACACGTCGCGCACCTCGGTCTGACAGAGCGACGCAAAGAACGCATACTCGCTAAAGCACGGCGGGCAGTTGAGCAGGGTCCGTCCCGCGCCGCCAAACGCCAACAGGTAGTTATAGAGCAGCTCGTCGCCGCCGTTGCCCACGCAGACATTCTCGCGCGCCACACCATGCCAAGCGGCAAGCTCGTCACGCAGATCGTTGGACATGGGATCGGGATAGCGGTTGAGCGGCGTGGCAGCCAGGGCGGCGTCGACCGCCTCGCGCACGCCAGCCGGCACGGGATAGGTGTTCTCGTTGGCCGAAAGGTTGATGCGCGTGGGCGTAAAGTTGGGATCGTAGGGCTCAATACCGGCCAGGTAAGGCTGGACGAGCTCCTTCATGCGAGGCGTGAGTTCGGCCATATTAGGCCTCCCCGCCGGTTACGCCAGCGCCATCTGCGCCTGCAGCCGCCAGGTCCACGCCCTCGGCAACCGTCGCCACGGCGTCGCCCGGCCAGGCAACCTTGGTCAGGTCGGCCGCGGCGAGCGACTCGGCGCTCACGGCATCCTCGCCCTGCTCCAACACGCGGCGGCGCAGTGCGGCCGAAAGCGCGTGCGCCCACAGGCCCTCGGCCTCGGCCAGACGCTGCGTAGCGGGAGCGTCGGAGAGCAGGCCCTCGGGCGTATAGCATATAACGCTCGAGCGCTTAACGAACTCTTCGACCGAAAGCGGGTTGGAGAACATGGCCGTGCCGCCGGTCGGCAACGTGTGGTTGGGACCGGCAACGTAATCGCCGAGCGGCTCGGAGCTCCAAGCGCCCACAAAGATGGCGCCGGCGTTGCGAATGCCGCCGAGCAGGCCCATCGCATCCTTGCAGTGCAGCTCAAGGTGCTCGGGCGCCACGGTGTTCACGGCCTCGACGGCGGCCGCCATGTCGGCGGCCACCACGATGGCGCCTTCGTTATCGAGCGAAGCGCACGTAATCTCGGCACGCGGGGACTGCGCTACCAGAATGTCGATACCCGCCTCGACCTCACGCGCAAACTGCTCGTCGCAGGTCACCAGATAGCAGGCCGCCAGCGGATCGTGCTCGGCCTGAGCCATCAGGTCGGCCGCGACCACCATAGGCTTGGCCGTGGCATCGGCCAGCACGCAGACCTCGGAGGGACCGGCGACCATGTCGATACCCACGTCACCCGAGACAATCTGCTTGGCAGCGGCAACAAAGGCGTTGCCCGGGCCGGTGATTTTGTCGACGCGCGGAATGGTCTCGGTACCGTACGCCAGCGCGGCCACGGCTTGGGCGCCGCCCACCATATAGATTTCGTCCACGCCGCCGAGCTTGGCCGCCGCGAGCGTATACGGGCTAATCAGTCCATCCTTTTGCGGCGGGGTCACCATAACCACGCGCTTGACGCCGGCGACCTTGGCGGGAATGGCGTTCATGAGCACGGTGGAGGGATATTGCGCGCGGCCGCCCGGTACATAGATGCCGGCCGCCGCGAGCGGGGTCACCTTAACGCCGAGCATCGTGCCGTCCGGGCGCGTGGTAAACCAGCTCTGCTCGACCTCGCGCTGGTGGAACTCGCGAATCTGGCGCGCAGCCTTTTCGAGCGCGGCGACAAAGGCCGGATCGAGGCCTTCGAGCGCGGCATCGATCTGCTCCTGCGGAAGACGGAAGCTCTGCAGCTCAACACCGTCAAAACGCTGGCAGTAATCGCGCACCGCGGCATCGCCGTTGGCACGCACGTTGGCCACGATATCGCGAGCGGCGTCGACGATGTTTTGCGGCAGCACGCCCTTACGGTTGAGCTGGTTGGTAACGAGGCGCTCACCGGGAGCAAGCTTGATGGTCTTCATTTCGGTATCCCCTATCGGTCGAGGTTGTGTTCGAAAAACGAGAGACCGGGCGGCGGCGCCAATCGGCCCGCAGCCCGGACGTTGGGGCGCCCGTGCGTGCTCGCGCTATTGTGCCGAGCCCGCAACGGGCTCAAAATGCTTGTCCTTCACGGCTGCCGCCAAGCAATCTGCCAGATTGCGTACGCGCGGATCCAGACGTGCGGCACCCGGATTGACAAAGAAGCGGGCCGTGCAGTCCATAATGCGACCAGTAATAACGAGGTCGTTATCGCGCAGCGTGGCGCCCGTGGCGGTAATATCCACGATGCGATCGGTCATGCCGACGATGGGACCCAGCTCAATGTTACCGTGCAGCGAGACGATATCGGCGTTCACACCGCGCTCGGCATACCAGGCGCTCGCGATGCGCGGATACTTGGTGGCCACGCGAAGCGACCCGCGGCGGGCATAGTTGCGCTCGGCCTGGCCGGCGCGCCACGCGGGCTCCGCCTCAATGAAAGTGCACAGGCCGTAGCCCAGATCGACCAGCTGCAGCAAGTTGAGGTCGGCCTCGATAAGCGAGTCCCAACCGCAGATGCCGCAATCGGCACCGCCGCAGCCCACAAAGGCGGGCGCATCGCTGGGGCGCACGATGACAAACTCGATATCTCCGACCGCGCCCTCACCGGCACGCGTGTCGCGGCCGCGCACGATTAGGTGACGGCCCGGATCGCGCAACTCAGAGACGTCCAGGCCCGCGGCTTCGAGCACGTCGAGCGTATCGGCCTTGAGCGAGCCCTTGGGCACGGCGATGCGCAGCGGGCCCTCGGCGCCACGGCCCGCGGCGTGATCGCCATCGGAAGCAGCGTCCTCGGCCGAGGTGTGCGCAGCCTCCAGACGCTCGAGCGAAAAGGCGAAACCCGCCGCCGGTACCTCGATGCCGTCGCCAAATGCGCCGGTAAAGATGGAGTCGTAGCGTCCACCCGAACCGACCGGATCGGGCAAGCCACCGGCATAGGCCTTAAAGACCAGACCCGTGTAGTAATCGAACGAGTTCATGATGGAGAAGTCGAACGACAGCACCTGGGCGTCCTCGGGTGCCAGGCCCTCGACCAGGGCGCGCAGCTCGCGCGTGAGCGGCGCGACAATGCCCGCCGCCGCCAGAAGCACATCGACGCGGTCGAGTACCTCGGCGCCGCCGTGCAAGCGCGGCAGCTCGCTAATGGCAACCTTGACGGCATCGGACTCGGCGCTTGCCGCCACGCGGGCATCGAGGCCCACAAAGTCGTTGGCGTGCACGCAGCGCAGGGCCTCGGCAGCCAGCTCGCGATCCTCGCACGCCGCGAGCAGCTCCTTAAACGGACGCACGCTACCTGCGATAATGCGCGCAGCGGGCAGCGCCAGCTTGCGCACCGCCTCGGCCACGAGCGAGACAATCTCGACATCGCCCGCGGTGTCGCCCGCACCGATAAGCTCAAAGCCCAGCTGCGTAAACTGACGCGAGCCACCGGCATTGCGCTGGCACTCGCGAACCACCGGCGCCTCATAGCGCAGGCGCAGGGGCAGGTCGGCCGCGCGCATGCGGGTCGAGACCAGACGCACGATCGGCAATGTGTTGTCGGGACGGACCACCAGCAGACGGCCATCATCGTCAAAAAGCTTAAACGGCGTGTCCGCGATGCGGCCGCCTTCCTCGAGTGAACCCTTGTCCTCGAGCAGCGGCGTTTCGACCGGAAGGTAATGATGCTCCCTGAAGCAGCCCTTCACCGTCAGCGCAATCTCCTCGCGCGCCTGAGCCTCCTCGGGCAATATGTCCCGGAATCCCCACGGTGTGGCCGTCATCTGGTGAGCCTCCTCATGCTGTGCTTCGTATAGAACAGAAGACCGGCATAGCTCCGCCGGTCTTCTGGGTACTTTAGCATACTAGAGTGTTTGCGGGGAAAATCGTCTCCTTCGGCTCACAGCGTATTCATTTGGAAACATAGGGGCCGATTGCCGCAGCCCGACCCCACCTAGGCGCCAATCGCACGACGATACTCTGCCATTACCTGCGCATCGGCAGCTGCGGGGTCGGCAAAATAGCGCCCGTCATAGGTCTCGGCCGAAACAACTCCGCGATAGCCGCGCGCCACCAGCCTATCCAGGTCGGCGCGCATATCGCGGTCGCCGTCACCCCAGGCAAGATGCGTCGTGCCATCTGCCGCAACATCGACAAAATGCACGTGGGCGACATCATCGCCAAGCAGATCGAAATAATCGTCGATGGTATCCCCCGCCACCGCCATGGCGCCCATATCCAGACACGCCTTAAGTGCCGGATGGTCAACTGCCTCGATCATGCGCTTCGTGTCGGCCGCCGAGTTCACGATCATCGACTCAACCGGCTGTAGGGCCTCGAGCACCAGTCGCACGCCGCGTTCTCCCGCATGCTCGGCAATCGCACGCAGCATCGAGGCACTGCGACCCCACGCGTCCTCGATCGGCTCGTTCAAAAATGCCCAGCCGCTCGAGACCATGACCTGCTCGGCTCCAAGTTCCGCCGCGATATCCACAACGTTCTTAAAGTACGCGAGCGTGCGGGTACGCGCTTCATTCCCGCGCGCCGCGATATTCCACGGCTTGGGGTTGTTCTGTTCGGGACAAAGCCCCACAATCCGAACCCCATACCGCTGTGACAGCTCCCGCACCTGCTCGATCGAATCGTATCCATGGCAATCGACATACAGATGCATCGCCCCGGTCCAAAGCTCGCAACACGTGTAGCCCGAGGCTGCAGCCGAGGAAAAGAATTCCTCAAGGTAAAAATAACGATGGCTGATATTCATGACGGCAAGCTGCGGGTAGCTCATAATTACTCTCCAACCCAAACGAGGCCCCGTTCCATGTAGGAGCGGGGCCAAATTGCACAAACGTTATTTGCTCTTAGTAGTCGAACTGGTGATAGTAGCGACGGTAGTTGAGGTTGTGCTTGGTGACCGTCTCGTAGTAAGCGGCAAGGCGATCGGTGATCAGCGAGGAAAGGATCCACGGAGACACGATGACGCGGAACTCGTCGTCAAGGCC
>NZ_QSFR01000026.1:0-21835 GCF_003467925.1 Collinsella sp. AM43-1
TCGAAATTTATCGATGGCCTATTTCAGACTGTAATGGGCGGACACCAGCTACGGTGCCCGCCCCCCCTGTATTTGATATGCTCGGTATGATTATCCCTCACAAACAATCAGAGAAATCTCGACCGCAATCGGTCGACAGTAAAGCAAATGGCAACAACGCTTGCTACGTTTATGAGACAGTCAATTAAAATCGAAATGCATTGACCATTCCCCAACGGGGTCACGCCGCAAATCCACATGAGCATCGAGGCTGGAAGCGGAAGCATGGAATTGGCCCCGATCTGTATGTAGATCGCTACGACGTTGACAAGCAGCAGCATGCCAATCGGACCGAAGCCGGCCCCAAAATAGGAAACAGCGATCACGCAAGAGACCACATATGCAAGACAGACGGCACTCGCCAGAAGAAGTCGATAGCAAAATACATGCAGGTTGAAATACTGCTGAGCATCCGAAACGATTGCGCAGTTAAGACAGTACAAAACGACACTCGACAGGACAAACGCGCCCAAAAGGGCAAAAGAAGATAGCACCACTCGCGCAACGATAGCGCACACACGCTTCCCTCCCCGAGCCTCCGACAACCCCCACGGTTCCTCGACAAAGCCCGAACTGACAAAGCGCGGCACAATGCAAGCCGCGATGAACGGAAAGAACAATGCATGGGCCAACGGGGCTACGTTGAACAGCAGACCGCGAAAAACCTCTGCATTGCCAAATAGAAGGACATCCTCCGCCGATAGCCGAAGCGTCGGGTCTGGGAAAAAACCCAAGAAACTGTTCTCACGGAGGCTACAGAACCACATCGGGAAAGAATTAAGCTGCAATATCACCATGTACGCATAAATTACCAGGATTAAGGCGTACGCCCATTTGCTCACATGCTTCAATTCTGACTGGAGAAGTCTTTTAATCTGACGAGCCATTGAGCACACCCCCAGCGCGAAAGCTCAAGAGAGCGTAAATCAATACCGATAGACAGCTGGCTGCCACGCCATATCCCAGAAGCGTCAGCTGCCCCATATCGCTATACCCAAGGGCACATCCGACTCCAAGGTACGGCCCCGGAAGGAAGAAGATCCATCGCAAGGATGGTATAGGTGCCTGAAGGAAGGCTCCGTAGAGCGTCAAGCTCATGACAAATCCGACTATCACCACGGCCCCACTCAATACAGCGCTGCCCGTTATCCGATAGATGGTCACCGTCTCCAGCGCAACCGATATCACCAATACGGCGTTGACTATCATTGCAGGCAAAAATACAGTTAGTATGTTGTGCGAGTAGTTATGCCCTCCACGTATTATGGCTATTGCAAAAAGAAGAAGGCAAAGCGCGCTATACGCTGCGCCAATTATTAAAGCAGACGAAAATGCATGGGCTAGAGCCCCATAAAAGCGGTTGAGACCTCTTGCCGAAGAAATTCGGTGCCCCTCTTTATAGCCATGCTCCTGTAAAAGCACCAAACAAACGATGAGTGGAACGAACAGGGATGTACCGGCAAAAGCGCTGCGCGCAAGGGACTCATCAGGCGCAGAAGGATCGATTGCATTCCAGAGGAAACCAATATCCTCCCCACAAACGCCATAGCCAAAGGCGAGCAACGTTGTTCCGTTTTTTAGAAAGATGCCGAAGAGAAGGCCGAACGCCAGCATAAGCGCAAGACCAAACTTCGCCGGAAATATCCTGTGCAAACGCATCATATCTGCCTTTATGGGATGGATCGCCCGCTTCATAGCGAGACCGCCTTCATCAAGCGCCTGTAATACTCTTTTAGGGATGGCGCCTCATCCCTTATGACGTCCATCGATTCCTTTTTTAGCAGTTCACCGTCATGAAGAAACAGGCAGCTTGTTGCAACCGATGCCAGCTCATCCAAGTCGTGGCTAGAGATAAGCATGGTTTTGCCCTGCTCCCGATTCAATCGACCGATAAGGGCCCATATACTCTCGATGCCCAACGGATCCAATCCATTTGCCGGCTCATCGAAAATTAGTACGTCGGTGTCGCCCAATAAAGCCGTAGCTATATCCAGTCGCCGTTTCATTCCCAGAGAAAAACTGCTCACGCTCTTTTTCTCATCGACGTCCAGCCCGACTAGGCCCAAGACGCGAGGAACCTCACGTTTCTCATCGAGTCCCCATTCCGCACATCGGATCCGAAGATTCTCAGCCGCACTGAGGGATTGGTATGCTCCGCAGGAATCTGGCACATAGCCGACACGCGTCCGCATCAAGCTCAGCTCTTTTTTCGACTTGCCTCCAAAGAGCTCCACGCTCCCCGACGATGGCTCACAGAGGCCCAGCACTATTTTAATAAGCGTGCTTTTGCCCGCCCCGTTTGCACCAACAAGGGCGCAAAGCTCAGACTGATCCACCTCGAAGGAAACGTCATGCAAAACGCGGCGCCTCCCATAGCGCTTTGACACCCTTGATAGCCTTATCGTCGATGCGTTCATTGGCCTCCCGTTCCGCTTGATAGCAAAACCGCTCATATCGTTCCTTCTTTACTTTATCGTTTTCCATAGTTGTTATTGTTTTTCGATAACTCATATTTGCCAAGATAATCTAAAAGAAAGAACCCGTGTTAGACACGGGTCCCTTCACGCTGATATTTCGTTTTAGTTGTTCGCCTTAAGCTACTCGTCGCTCAAATCGACAGCAAAGACTGATGTCGGAAGCGACGCCTCATTGCCTCCGCCGTCCCGCATCTGCCTCACAACGTTTTTTGCACGCTCAACAATAAGCTCCTCAAGCTCTTTCTCACTCACGCGCTGAATAATATCTCCCGGTTGACAATCAAGCTCATCACAGATATCGAGGAGCGTCTTTAGGCGAATAGCTTTTATCTTTCCGTTTCTAAGCTTTGAAATATTAGCCGGAGTATGCCCCGTCGCCCGAATCAGATCAGCACTGGTCTTTCCGGTCTTAAGCAGCTGCGTCTCAAGCTCGATGATGAGATAGCTCATGTTTCCTCCTACACAAGCTCGTCAGACTGCTCTTGGAGCAGCGAGGCATAACTCCAGATCGCCGAGATAAATAAACAGACAACTGCGCCGATAAACGACCCCGCATCAAAGGTAGCGCCTTGGCAAATCTCAATAACGAAGGAATGAGGCACGATGTAAAGCTCCAGTCCGCCAATGGTGAGATTGACCGATCCATAGGCACCAACAAGCGAAACCGCGGCGTTAACAGCAAAGGCAAGCGCGAGAACACGGATAAGCCGCACATGCGTCTTGGTAAAGGGCGAGACGCCTCGCGAGATGTTACGGCTGATCCCGCACAGAACGACAAGCGAAATACCCATAACAAGCGCCATGCACAGTCCGCTTGGGATAACGATGCACCCGCCATCGAGAAGCGTCACGACACCGAAAGAATCGACAGAAGCAACGTTTGCAACCGCATACCAGATCACGTAAACAACCAACGCGGCAAAAGCGACGAGCATCCCTGCAAAAACGGCTGCCATGCAAAAACCGAGCTTCCTGATATTTTCGCCCGCCTTGGCCATACGCTGAACGCTGTTGGACATACACTCACCCTCATCGACTCTATCGTTATTCGAACAGTTTATCGAACAACGATATGGATTGCATGCGGAAAGCCCCGACAGTGTGCATAGGCAATTCACTAATCAGAAGAGGTGAGCGTGGATTTTTGGACACGTATCGAACGAGCGTGGATAATCTCCCACTTTGAGGCCGCCACCGGGCCTAAAACGGGAGATTATCCACGCTCATAGTCATCAAGGCTCGCGAGCTCTTACTCGGCCGCCTCGCGCAAGGCCGACATCGTTGCCGCATATTGCTGCTGCAGCGCATGCATTCCCTCGCGAGCGCCGTCAACGGCATCGGCGCCGCGCAGCGCTTCGGTCACCACAACCGCCGGCTCGTACAGATTATCGAATCCCAGGTTCTGGCTCACGCCCTTGAGCGTGTGCGCTGCCATAAACGCACCTTCGGCGTCTCCCGCCGCCATGGCGGCCTCCAGCTTGTCCATGCTCTCGTCATCCAAAAACTTGAGGGCAAAGCGGGCAAGCATTTCCCCGCCCATCAGCCGAGCGCACGCGTCGTCATAATTAGCGCCGATCTTCTCATATGCCTCACGCATGGAAATCATGGATTAAAAACTCCTTTGGTCAAACTAAATCGTGGGAAACGCGACGACGTCGGCGGGGCGTGCCAACGTCTCGGCAATTTGGTCTTGCACCTCGAGCAGGCAATCGAGCAGCAGCGGGTTAAAGGTGCCGCACTTACCGTCCAGGATCATCTGGATCGCCTCCTCGTGCGGGATAGCGTCCTTGTATACGCGCACGCTCGTCAGTGCATCGTACACGTCAGCCACTGAAACCACCTGCGCGGCGATGGGGATATCGTCGCCCTTGAGGCCATCGGGATAACCCTTGCCGTCCCAGCGCTCGTGATGCCAACGCGCAATCTGGTACGCATATTCCATAAGCGCATTGCCGGCGTGATGGCTACCCAGCTTAAGCAGCATATCGGCGCCGATCGTGGTATGCGTCTTCATGATCTCGAACTCCTCGGGCGTAAGGCGCCCGGGCTTGTTGAGGATCGCATCGTCAATCGACATCTTGCCGATATCGTGCAGCGCCGAAGCCAGGGCGATCGTAGAGCGTTCCTCATTGTCGAGGGAGACCGTGCCGCTACGCTGGACCAGACAGCCAAGCAGCAGCTCGGTCAGCTTCTCGATGTTCGTAACGTGTCTGCCGCTCTCGCCGTTGCGAAGCTCCATGACGCCGGCCATGATGTCGATGAGCATGCGACTGTTCTTGACGCGCTCGTTGTACTGCTGGGACAGCAGGTTCGTCAGGCGGCGCTGTTTGGCGTATAGGCGGATGGTGTTGCTTACACGGCGGCGCACGACACGGGAGTCAAACGGGCGGTTGATATAGTCCGAGGCGCCCAGCTCGTACGCGCGCAGAACCATATCATCGGAATCTTCGCTCGAGATCATGATGACAGGCAGATTGTCGATACCCGATCGGCGCGACAGATCGGCCAGTACCTCAAAGCCACTTATGCCCGGCATGATAATGTCCAGCAGCACGAGCGACAACTCATCGCCATAGCGGTCGACCATGTCGAGCGCCGCACGACCGTTATCGGCCTCGAGGATACAATACTCGTCCTTGAGCATCTCGTTGAGAATGACTCGGTTCATCTCGGAGTCATCGACAATAAGCACCAAAGGCTTTTCGCTTTGGAAGGCCTCGATGGAATCGGCATCGGTCACGACCGTACCGGCTTTTGCCTTAGCGCGGCTCAGTAACTGGGCAGCGCGGCCAACGCCCTCATCGACCGTCTCGCCATGAATGCGAACGCCACCAACACATGCCGTCAAGCTCACGTACTCATGACCCGGAATAATCGTGGAACGAACGGCATCGGACACCTGATGCAGGCGACGGGTGAAGTCATCGGAGGGAATATTGGGCATGACAACCACAAACTTGTCGCAGCCATAGCGCACAAGCTCGTCAGTCGAACGGATTCCGCTGCGCATGGCTGTCGCCACAGCACCGAGCGCAAGGTCGCCGGCATGACGGCCACACGTATCGTTGAAGACCCTAAAATCATCAAGGTCGATCACCGCAACGCCGGCATTCACGCGGGTGCTACGGAGCTTTTCCTCGTAATATCGGCGATTGCGCACATTCGTCAGCACGTCGGTGTAGACAAGGTCCTCTTCTGCGGCCTCTTGCTCATCGATCGGACGCACCATCAGCAAGACGTGAGGCTCGCCCTCGACCTTCAAAGGGCGTAGACGGGCGCGGTACTCAGTGCCATCATTGAGCAGTTGCTCCGACACCTCATCGGAGTCTGCCAAAGCCTCAAGACTTGACTGACGCAGACAAGGACACCGATCACCGGCGAGCAGGCAGTTAGGCTCACTCTTAATCTGATCGGCCGACAGCAAACGCACCACGGGGTAGGTCTTCGCGACACGGGCGACCTCGGCGGCAGCCTCCTCGTCGGTTAGATTGACCTCGTGATTATTGAGCATATGGGGCCCTTTCGATAGTTTCGCATGGTAGCGGTGGGTTCCAAATGTTACAAGGGTAACACCTTGCCGATGCAGGTAAGCACGTGAATGCTGTTACATTTTTATGAGTTGGCAGGCGGCGCGATTGAAGCCGCAGACGTGAGGTTTTGAGCACATTTGTTAACACGGCCGAAACGTTTGCGAGTGAAGACTGTTTTGATTTTTACGGCTGCTAGAGCTCCAGGATGCTACGGACAGTCTGGGCAGCCGCTGCCGGGCGATCGCGCAGGCCGTTGTGCGCGCCCGGGATTGTCACGAGGGGGCAATCGAGATATTCGGCAGCCGCTCGCGTACCAGCCTCGCGGGATGTGCCAATCGAGAGCTCGCCCAGGAGCACGGCGGCCACCGTTTTTGACGCGCGAACGCTATCCCAATCGGGAACGCAGGTCATAGCAATCCCGTATTCGTTTGCCATGAAACTGCGGCCGTTGCGCAGGGCATGTTTGGCTTCCGCTTCGGTCGTTCCAGGAGCCTCGGGGTCCAAGTCGCCGAGGGCTCCCAAGAAAAGCCGGAGCGCCCTTGAAACCTTTCCCGCCGCAATCATATCGAGCAAAACCGGAGCTGCGCCCATACCGACGCCTTTGTCCGACACAGCCGGCTCATGCAGAATCGCACGGGCAACGAGATGGGGTTCGGTGCGAAGAAGCTCCAGCGCCACCAACGTACCGGCGCTATGCGCAAGCACATTTGCCGGAGCGCCAACGTGTTCGATCACGGCTTGCAGGTCGGCGGCCTGAGCGGCAAGATCATAGCTGCCGTCTGCCGCATCGCTGCTGCCACCGCAGCCGCGGCGGTCGTAGGCAATTACGCGGTAGTTGCGGCTGAGCTCACAAGCGATACCGTCAAAAAATGTGCCGTCGACACAAGCGCCGTGCACGCACACCAAGGCAGGAGCATCAGGCGACACATCCGGGCCGACATATTCGCGACAGGCGATCGTGGTGCCCGCATTCTCGACCGTAAAATCCATGTTGTGCCCCCGTCATCAATGCTCATCCAGTTGCACGTCAGTGCGGTTGGATAGACCCGCATTGCCTTACACCTTGTTAACAGATTAACTTTACCCGACCCGAGGCTTTTCATGGCACGGCATCATGAGCGACGTGAAAAAACGAAACTTGTAAAGCAAGAGCCCACACCTTGCTTTGGAGCCGATGCTATGCTTAGGCACAATTGTCTTGAGGAGCATATGCCTATGTCTACGTTTTTGAATGCCAGCCCCATCTTTGGGCCCGTTCGCAGCCGTCGCCTTGGTCTCTCGCTCGGCGTCAACATGATGCCGGCCAGCGGCAAAATCTGCACGTTCGACTGCATCTACTGCGAGAACGGCCTCAACGCCGAGCGCCCCTGCCATGAGCCGTATAACACGGCTGCCGTGGTACTCGAAGCGCTCGAGGCAAAGCTGCGCGAGATGGCAGCCGAGGGCGAGCTCCCCGATGTAATCACCTTCGCAGGCAACGGCGAGCCCACCGCCGCACCGGAGTTTCCACGGGCCATCGCCGGCGCCGTCGCACTGCGCGACGAGCTTGCCCCAAACTCCAAGATCGCCGTGCTCTCCAACGGCACACGCGCCGACCGCCCCGAGGTGCACGACGCGCTCATGATGGTCGACGACAACATTCTTAAGCTCGATACCGTCGACCCGGCGTTTATCCAGCTGCTCGACCAGCCTGTTGGCCCCTACAACGTCGAACACCAGATCGAGACGTTCGCAAGCTTTGACGGTCACGTTATTATCCAGACGATCTTTTTGACCGGCGAGTATCAGGGCAAGCTCATCGACAATACCGGCGAGGAGTATGTTGCCCCCTGGCTCGCGGCGCTTGAGCGCATTCGTCCGCAGGAGGCGACCATCTACACGGTCGCGCGCGAGACACCAGTCGCCGGCCTTGCCAAAGCAGCGCCCGAGGTGCTCGACGCCATTGCCGCGCGCGTGCGCGCCCTCGGTATTCCCTGCCAGGTGAGCTACTAGCAAAACCACGCAGCAGCTAGTGCCCGCCATCCCGCCCCATCAGTTGCGGTGATATAGTTCCTATTTGTGCTGTTAAACCGCTTAAATCGGAACTATATCACCGCAACTTTTATGGCCGCGTGGGTGGGCTATACTAGCTGCGAATGAAAGGAAGTTAGCCATGTATGACAAAGGACCCGTGCCCGGCCGCAACGACGCTTGCTGGTGCGGCAGCGGCAAGAAATACAAGAAATGCCATAGCGCCTTTGATGAGCGCCTCGAGCGCTTGTGGGAAGAAGGCTGGGAGGTTCTGCCTCGCACGCTCTACAAGACTCCCGCCGATATCGAGGGCATCAAGCGCTCGGCAGCCATCAACGTGGGCGTGCTCGATTATGTGGGCGAGCATATCGCCGCAGGCATGACCACCAACCAGATCGACCAGATGATCTACGACTACACCGTCGAGCACGGTGGCACGCCGGCCGACCTCAACTACGAGGGCTACCCCAAGAGCGTGTGCACCTCGATCAATGATGTGGTCTGCCACGGCATTCCCTGCGATACGGACGTGCTGCACGAGGGCGACATCATCAACGTAGACTGCTCCACGATCTTGGACGGTTACTTTAGTGATTCGAGCCGCATGTTCTGCATCGGCGAGGTCTCGGCCGAGCGCCAGCGCCTGGTCGACGTCACCCGTGCCAGCGTGGAGGCGGGTCTGGCAGCCGTCAAGCCATGGCTACCGCTCTCCGTTATGGCCGAGGCAGTACAAAAGACCGTCGAGGACGCCGGCTTTAGCGTGGTGCGCGAGTACGGCGGACACGGCATCGGCAAGGAGTTCCACGAGGACCCGTTTGTGGGCTTTACCACCGAGGCGCCCGATGTGGACACCATCATGGTGCCGGGCATGGTCTTTACCATCGAGCCCATGGTCAACGCCGGAGCGCCCGACATCAAGATCAGCAAGGGCGACGGCTGGTGCGTGCGCACCAAGGACGGCAGCGATTCGGCCCAGTGCGAGGTACAGCTCGTGGTGACCGAGGACGGCTACGAGCTGCTGAGCTGGTAGCCGTGGATGCGCCGGGCTTCACGATGGATATGTTAACCATCGCGAAGCCCGGCGTTTTTATAGCGTTTTGCCTGATAAAACCCGCCAAAATAAACCTGTCCCTTTTTGGCGGGTCAAGCGGAAAGGACTACTTGTGAACATCTTGGTTTTGCTGCCCGTCAACGACCACCATCGCGCAATTCTTGAGTCGAGCGCTCCGGGCGAGGACTTTATCTACACGAGCGCCGACGCTATCACGCGCGAACAAGTCGCCAACGCCGACGTGATCTTGGGCAACATCGACTCTGACATGCTCACGGCATGCGAGCATCTCCAGCTGCTGCAATTGCAGACCGCCGGCTATGACGACTACCTTGCCGCCGGCACCGTGCCAGCCGACGCCAAACTGTCTTGCTCGGTGGGCGCCTACGGCCAGGCCGTGAGCGAGCACATGTTTGCCATGGTCCTTTCCATGATGAAGCGCCTGCCCGGCTATCACGACTTGCAGCGCGAACATCGCTGGGAGGATTTGGGGCCAGTTACCTCGCTCAAAAACGCCAACGTGCTGGTGCTGGGCGCGGGCGATATCGGCGGTCACTTTGCCACGCTCTGCCGCGGCATGGGCGCGCACGTCCGCGGCATCAAGCGCCATCCACTCGTCTACCCCATTGTGTTTGAGGACATGGACGGCATGGACGCCCTACCTGAGCGCCTGGCAGAGGCCGACATCGTCGCATCCTTTATGCCGAGCACGCCCGAGACCCGCGGTCTGGCGAACGCCGAGTTCTTTGCCGCGATGAAACCAGGTGCCTTCTTTGCCAACGGCGGCCGCGGCGACCTTGTGGTCACCGATGACTTGGTTGCCGTTCTGGAGTCGGGACATCTCGCCGGCGCCGCGGTCGACGTCACCGACCCCGAACCGCTGCCCGCGACAAGCCCCCTGTGGGATGCGCCCAACATGCTCATCACGCCGCACGTCTCCGGCTGGTTCCACCTGGCAGCCACGCTCAACAACGTCGTCGACATCGCCGCGGAGAATCTGCGTCACCTGCAGGCCGGCGAGACCCTGCGCTGCTGGATCGAACACTAATTGTTCCGGCGTTTTGCCAAACGCCGGAACCCCTCGACGCTGCGAGCCCGCCAGAGCGGCAATCTGACGTTCAATCGTCGGGCATGGCCAAAAGGCCTATGCCCTCCTCTTTCACGTCACCTTGCTCACTCTGGCGGGCTCTCGCTGACGTTTGCTCAACCTGCAGGGTCTTCAAATTGCTAGAGCGTTGCTAAGTAATTCTTTGCGTCTTCTACGCTCATTGCTGCAACGGGTGCGTGTGAACAGAGTTTGACATCGTTGGTGACCAGTAGATCTGCTTGAGCGCGTATCGCTGCCGCAATGATTAAATCGTCTTCGTAATCGCTATGGAGCTCACGCTGTCTGCTCGCCATCCAGATGTCGCTCAGGTCACAGGGCACTGGCGTGGCAAGCTGCGACAGCACGCTAAGACAATCCCATGCAAGCGAAGTCGCTACCGTAGCGGCATACTGGGAAAGCGAACCGTGCTCTCGCCGATACCATGCCTTATGTTCGCTTGAAATCAAATAAAACAGGTCTTTGGACGATGTCGCCGCATACAGCAAATCAACCTGCGCCGTGCATGCATCGCGTAAAAACTCAATCGCCACCGAACGACCACGTCGTGAGGGAATGAAGTAATCGAGCCACACGTTGGTGTCAACCAAGATGCGCTTTGGAGTCTCACTCATAGAGCCAGCTCATCTCCTCGCCATAGCGATCCGCATAGGCATTCCGTTTGAGCTCTTCGTCGTCCGATGGCTGAGCCTTGACCATATCGATTCCCGACTCACAGCAAGCGGCAGCGAACAGCTTCGACCCCTGATCCATAAGCTCGAGCTTACGTTTGGCGGCCTTTTCGCGCTCGCGCTGTTCCGCCCGGGCACGACTGGGCAGCAGGATATCCTCGAGCGCACCGGGGCGATCGGCCAGCGATGCTGCAAGCTGCCAGAGCGCTCGCACCGCTTGGCTCGGCGTCATACCGGCCTTGGAGAGAGCGGCGTCCCCACTCCTTTTAAGATCGGCATCGAGACGTACGTTGATCTGAGCGGCTGTTGTGGTCATGACCCCTCCTTAATACTTCAAAATATCATAAAGCTCTATGGTAGATACGTAAAGCATGTATAGCATTTATAAGCATTAGCCGTACTCTGTACACAAAAAGCCGCCGAGGCGCACTGCACCTCGGCGGCCACGTATCGCAGATCTAGTTCGGTTTCACCCTTTGCATTCGCCCAGATAAAACCTGCCAAAATAAACCTGTCCCTTTTTGGCAGGTTTTAGAGCTCCACTCTTTCGGCGCCGTTGATGGTCAGGTCACGCTCGTAGAAGGCGGTGAGGGCGCGGATGGCGTACATTACGTCGCGCACGCCGCCGGTCTCGTAGCTCGAGTGCATGGCAAGCTGCGGCAGGCCCACGTCCACGGCATGCATGCTCGCCTGCATATTGGACAGATTGCCCAGGGTAGAACCGCCGGCCATATCGCTCTTGTTGGCAAAGGCCTGCGTGGGCACGTCGGCGTCATCGCAGATGGCCTGGAACACCGCGCGACTAAAGGCATCGGTGCAGTAGTGCTGGTTGGCGGCCTCCTTGATGACGATGCCGCCGTTGAGCACAACCTGGTTGCGGGCGTCACACTTCTCGGCGTGGTTGGGGTGCACGGCATGCGCGTTGTCGCAGCTTACAAGCATCGAGGCGGCAAGGGCGCGATGGTACGACTCGTCGTCAAAGCCCAACGATCCGTTAATGCGGCGCAGCGCGTCGGCCAAGAACGTCGACATGGCGCCCTGCTTGGTCTCGGAGCCAACCTCCTCGTTATCAAAGCAGCAGAAAACCGAAACGTCGTGCGCATTCTCGGCACCCAAAAATGCCTGCAGCGAGGTGTAGGCGCATGCCAGGTCGTCGAGCTTGGGCGTCGAGATAAACTCATCGGCCCAGCCCCAAATGCGCGCATCCTGACGATTGACCAGGAACAGATCGCGGCCCAAAATTTGCTCGGGCTCAACGTCCAGTTCGTCGGCGATCAGGGCGTCAAAATCTCCCTGCTTAAGGTCACCGGCGCTGATGAGCGGGCACAGGTCGACGGCGCGGTTGGGCGCAAAGCCCTCATTAACGCCACGATTCATATGGATGGCAAGGCTCGGGATAATAGCGACCTCGCGCTCGGTGGAAAGTAGGCGGCTCTCAATACGGTCGCCTTCGCGTACCAACACGCGTCCAGCCAGCGCCAGCGGGCGATCGAACCAGGTGTAGTCGATCATGCCGCCGTAGGCCTCGGTGTTCAGGCGCAGCGTCTCGCCCGCGCCGTCAAGCTCAGGCACGGCCTTGACCTTAAACGTCGGCGAATCGCTGTGCGACGCCGTGAGCTGAAAATGATAGTCGCCGGCAACGCCGTCCTCGCCCCACGTAGCAGCCAGGTCCTCGCCCACCTTAAAGGCAACAACGCTCGAGGTATTGCGCTGCGTGTAATAACGCCCGCCCGGTTCGATGTCCCACGCCGCATTCTCGGGCAGGTAGGTAAAGCCCGCCTCGTCGAGCTCGGCCATAATGGTCGCCGCCGTATGGAACATGCTGGGGCATGCCTCGATAAAGTCGATAAGGTCGTTGGCGGCCTCGATATCATCGGCCGTCACGTGCGCGCTCTCGGGCGTTTCCTGATCCGTCATGCTCTCCCCTTTCACTGGGTTGATGGTCTCCTCCAGCATACCCCGCCACGCCAATGTCGTACCTTTCATTCCATGTTTAATCCCGCGCCGCTCGCCAAGTTGAGCCATCATGTCCGCACTCCTTTTGCGACAATTACGCTAACAGGACGAAAGGAGCCGTCATGAAGCCACGTAACATTGCCATCGCCTGCGGTGTCGCGGGAGTCGCCGCCGGCCTTGCCGCTGCCACCGGTATCGTTTATCACAAACAAATCAAGTCCGCCGCGTCACTCAAACGCTTGACCGGCAACGCGGATGGCTATGACCTGTACGCAATCGACATCGCCTACGACTACGATCTTGATCGCATCATCGCCGCTGGCGTGCGCGACGACCAGGCCTACATCGATGCCGTGGTGGCACAGGTGCTGCCCGGTGTGCCGGCACATGTCCAGGCACCCCAGTTTGCCTGCAGCGCCTTTGTCGCCGTAGATGCCGAAGGCCGCGTGCGCACCGGTCGCAATTACGACTTTAAGGACGACACCTCGGCGCTGCTGGTGCGCAATCACCCACGCGGCGGCTATGCCTCCATCGGGTTTGCCGCCCTTAACAACCTGGGCGATAACACTCCGCTCGACTCCGTCGGCGGACGCGCTGCGGCGTTGATGGGCCCGTTTGCCCAGCTCGACGGTGTTAACGAGTGCGGCGTGTCCATTGCCGTGCTCACCCTGGATTCCAAACCCTGTGACCAGGACACGCAACGACCCGTCATCAACACCTCGCTTGCCATCCGCCTGGTGCTCGACCGTGCGGCCACAACGCAGGAGGCCGTGGACCTGCTCGCCAGCTACGACATGCACGCCATGGCCGGACGCGACTACCACTTCTTTATCAACGACGTCGCCGGTGACGCGCGCGTAGTAGAGTGGGATCCGCGCGATCCGGACCGCGCTTTCAAAGCGACTCCTGTACGCCAGGTTACGAACTTCTACGCCTGCTATGGCGACGAAGTGCTGCCCAACCAAAAGAATGGCGAGCTGGGCCATGGTAAAGAGCGCGCCGTCGCAATCGCCGATGTCCTCGACGCCCATGCCGGCGCCCAAGACGAGGCAGTCGCTTGGAAGGCCCTACGCGCTGCAGCGCAAGAGCCCAATCCGGAAGACATCACCAGCAACACGCAGTGGTCGGTCGTCTTCGACAACACCGAGCCCGCTGCCGCCATCACGCTGCGCCGCCACTGGGGCGACATCGACGCCTTCGCACTGTAAGGAGCCAGGCCCGTCGACCTTACGCTCGCCTGACGTTGCTTACATTTCTATACGCTTGAGCTAACACGTTTTACCTCCGCATCAACAGTGTGCGGGGGTAAACTTATGCGCAAGTTATAACTTGCCCGGAAGGATTCATCATGCTCAGGATCGGTCTTCTTACCAGTGGCGGCGACTGCCAGGCGCTCAACGCCACCATGCGCGGCATCGTCAAAACGCTCATGACCAATAGCGAAGAGCCTATCGAGATCTACGGTTTTGAGGACGGCTACCAGGGCCTTATCTACAGCAGGTTCCGCGTCATGTCGCCCGCCGATTTTAGCGGCATCCTCACCCGCGGCGGCACCATCCTGGGCACGAGCCGCACACCGTTCAAGCGTCTGGACATTCCCGAGGCCGATGGCGTCGAGAAGGTGCCGGCGATGGTCCACACCTATCACAAGCTGCAGCTCGACTGCCTGTTTATGCTGGGCGGCAACGGATCCACCAAGACCGCCAACCGCCTGCGCGAAGAGGGCCTCAACGTTATCGCCCTGCCCAAGACCATCGATAACGACACCTGGGGCACCGAGTTGACGTTTGGCTTTACGAGCGCCATCGACGTCGCCACCAAGTGCATCGACGACATCCACACCACTGCCTCGAGTCACGGCCGCGTGTTTGTCATCGAGATCATGGGCCACAAGGTCGGTTGGATTCCGCTGTATGCCGGCGTCGCGGGCGGCGCGGACGTCATCTTGATTCCCGAGATCCCCTACGACATGGACAACGTCATCAAGACCATCGAGCATCGCATGGAGACCGGCAGCCGCTTTACCATCGTGGCCGTCGCCGAGGGCGCTATCTCCAAGGAGGACGCGGCGCTGTCCAAGAAGGAGTACAAGAAGAAACTCGCCGAGCGCACGAGCCCGTCAATCGTGTACGACATCGCCAAGGAGATCGAGGCCAAGACCGGTCGCGAGACCCGCGTCGCGATCCCCGGTCACACGCAGCGCGGCGGTCAGCCCGACGCCCAGGACCGCATCTTTGCGACCCAGTGTGGCGTCGAGGCGGCACTCGGCTGCCTGCGCGGCGAGTTTGGCTACATGATTGCCCTGCGCGACGGCAAGATGTGCCACATGCCGCTCGAGGATGTCGCCGGCAAGCTCAAATATGTCGACCCGCAGAGCGATCTGGTACGCGAGGCCAAGGCGTTGGGCATCAGCTTCGGCGACGAATAGCCTCGGCCGAAATCCATCCCATCGGGCCCTCCGACCCCGCCCGACGTATTTCGATTTGGCTCCTCCCTTGACTCCGTCAAAGGTCGCCAATCGAAATCGTCGGGCGGGGTCGGAGGGCCCTGCGTTTACACACTCGCCGAGGCTATTCATCTTCTTGCTGCGGGTGCCTGGTCTGAAATTCAGTTGCGGTGAAATAGTTCCTGCTTAGCCCGCAAATGGCTGAATTTAGGAACTATTCCACCGCAACTTACTGAGTGGGAGCTCTTGGCTGCTACTTGCACTGACATTTGTCCTGAAATGGCTGGTCGTTAGGGGTTGCTACCGATAGTTGCGGTAGGGTCGGAGCAGATTCTAACTAGAAATGGTGGTCGCTACCGGTTGTTCTCGGCATACTCGGCTCATTCGATTACGGTCACCACATGAAAGGAACTGCTATGAATCTTGCGATGGCGCAGCGGCTCGTTGATCGCCGCAAGGCCGCCGGGCTTTCTCAGGAGGCGCTTGCCGCCCAGCTGGGTGTGAGTCGTCAGGCTGTCAGTAAATGGGAGCGCAGCGAATCCTCGCCCGATACCGATAACCTTATTGCGCTCGCCGCGCTGTATGGCGTCTCGCTGGATGAGCTGTTGTATGGGGAAGCGGCTAGTGATGCCAATGGCTCAGAGGACGGCAGCACCGAAACGGTGGATGAGGCTAAAGAGGCCGAAGATTCTGCCGAGCACGCCGATTGCGGCGACAAACCACTTGTCGATATTTCCCTCGCGCGCGGCATCCACGTCATTGATCCCAATAAAGGCGAGGAAGTCCATGTTGGCTGGGACGGCATCCATGTGACCAACGAGCGCAAGGGCGAAGAGGTGCATGTGGGGCCGGGCGGCGTGCATATCGATACGCTTGAGGACGATGGACATAGCGTGCGTACCAATGACGACGGCACCGTCGCCATCGACGGCGAGACGTTCTCCAGCTGGAAGGAAGCACACGACAAGCTCGACCATCATGGCAAGCATTTCCACACCAAGGTCGGTCGTGCGTGGAACAAGTTTCCCTTCCCCGCACTTGTCGCTCTCGCCTATCTGGTGCTCGGCATTGTCTACGGCACATGGGGCATGGGGCTTTTCCTCGTCTTTCTGGTTCCCGTCTACTACGCGATTGGTGACTTCATCGATCGGCGCCACCTGTCTAAGCTGATCGAGGCCATCTACCCGGCAGCCGCCATCGCTTGGTTCCTCTACATGTGGCTCTGTTTGGGACAGCCCCATCCTGCATGGATCATCCTCATCACGATTCCCGTCATAAAGGCGCTCATGCGCTGGTGCCGCAAACAATGGAAGCACCGCAAACAGGCCTAACACGCTCCGACCCACCAGCACCCAACCACCCCCGCCCTTCTCCTAAGTTGCGGTGAGATAGGGACTGTTTTGAAGCTCCAAAGCGCCAAACAGTCCGTATATCACCGCAACCTACAAACAACTGGGTCAGTTCCGGCACGGAGATTAGCATTGAGCTGACCACGCGCCAAGAAAAGGGCCTATTTACTACGTTTAACTCGAGAGGGCCGACCATACCCACCTTTTCCGAATATTTGCAAGCCCTCTACCTGCGGTTTTAATTTCATAATCTTTGTCATGGTCGAGGGTGTGGTAGCAAACGTAGTAGATAGGCCCGTTTTGCGGCATACGACCCATTCAAGCCCAATCTCGAAGGCTGGAGAAAGCCCTTCATCCACGCCTGTGAGCGAAAACCAAATAGAATGAAAGGCAAATGGAAAGCCCGTTTGACGGGGCAAACGCCGGGCCACCTAATGGTTGTCCGGCGTTTGCCCAGATAAAACCTGCCAAAATAAACCTGTCCCTTTTTGGCAGGTTACTCGGCGCTCTTGAGGGCGCCGACCATGTCGATCTTGTTGAGGGTGCGATTGGTAGCGAGGTTGACGATAAACGTAAAGGCAAAGGCCAGCAGAACGGACAGCACGTAGCTCAGCGGCTCGACCTCAACGTCAAAGTAGAGCGACGGCATCTGCAGAATGTACGTAAAGCTCTCGGCCAGCAGGCTACCCAGCGGCACGCCCAACGCGGCGCCAATCGCCGTGAGGATTAACGTCTCCTTGTTGACGTAGTGGTGCACCTCGCCGCGACGGAAGCCCAGCACCTTGATAGTCGCCAGCTCGCGCTCGCGCTCCGAGATGTTGGTGTTAGACAACGTAAATACCACCACAAACGACAGGCACGCCGCCATAAAGGTCACAAGCACCACGACCGAATTGATAATCGTAAAGTTTGCCTCATAGTTTTCCCAATGCTCGGCGGTACTCGACAGCGCAATCCAACCATCGCTCTTAAGACGGTCGGTAAACGCAATCTGATCGGCCGACGAACCCTTAAGCAGCGCAAGGATGCCGTTAAGGCGCGCGCTTCGACCGAACGCGCGCTCATAGGTGCCCTGCGTCATGTAAAGCGTATTGCCCAGATAGTTGAGCGAGATGTCGCTGACTTTGACCTTGGCAACATTGAGCGACGAATCCTGGACGTGAGCCGTGTCACCCGGCTTGATCCCCAGCACCAGCTGAGAGCTCTTGCTCAAATACACATCCCCGTCACGCAGGGCGAGCGGTTCTTTGGACTCATCCTCCAGGCGCACGTAATCGCCCAAGTCACCCGTGCGGTCGTCGGGAATCACGATGAGCTGCACGGTCTCGCTCTTACCGCCAAATGTAAAGGTGACGTTGTCTGTCATAATTGGCAGCGTCGAAGTCACGGTCACGTTGGAATCCTTGGCTGCACTGCGTTCATCCAGTGCTGCGCACGTCTGCGAAAAATCGTCGGGGTTGGCGACCGCCAGCAAGTCGTAGCGCGTGATGTGCCCGTACTGCTTGGGCGACAGCGCGACCGACGTATCGCGGATACCCATACCGCAGATCACGAGCGCCGTGCATCCCGCAATGCCAAAGATGGTCATAAAGGCGCGCTTTTTGTAGCGGAACAGGTTGCGTGCAGCGACCTTGTTCAAAAAGCCCATGCGGTGCCAGATAAAGCCGATGCGCTCGAGCAGAATGCGCGAACCGGCGCGCGGAGCCTTGGGGCGCATGAGCGAGGCAGGGGTCTCGGCCATCTCGTGGCGGCAGGCGATAATCGTGGCTCCCACCACGCCCACGGCAAACAGCGCCACCGAAACGATCGAGGACACGATGTCGTACGAAAGTAGCATCTGGGGCAGCGAGTACATGTCGTCGAACACCGTAAACAAGAACAGCGGCAGACCCACAAATCCGATGATATTGCCGAGCACGCCACCGATCAGACACGCCCACAGCGAGTAGTCCACATATTTGGACAGGATACGCCCGCGTGAATAGCCGAGCGCCTTGTACAGGCCAATTAGTGTGCGCTCCTCCTCGACCATGCGGGTGGCGGTGGTGAGGCTGATAAGCACGGCGACGATAAAGAAGATGAACGGGAACACCGTGGCGATGGCCTCGATCGAAGAACTATCGCTCTCGACGCTCGAGTAGCTTGCGATATTGCCGCGGTCCTGGATGTACCAGGTGCATTCGCCTAGGTCAGAGAGCTCGGCGCGGGCATCGGCAAACTGCTGGTCGGCGGCGGCGCGGCGCTGGTCCAGGTCGGCTTGCGCCTGCGCACGCTCGTCGCTGCCCTCGGCCATGCGATTGATGTTGTCCTGCTCGATCCCAAAGAGCATGGCGGCCTGACGCTCGGCCGTATCCAAGCTTGTCGGCGTGTCAACCGTCAACTCCTGGACGCGCACCTTCTCACGCTCCTCGCGGATCTTCTCGATATTGCCTTTGACCTCGTTGATCTTTGTCGTGTAGGCATCCGAATAGGAGTTGAGGCTCTTGGCTCCCTCGACGACCACGTGGACCGCGGAGTAGGAAGAAGATGTCGCAGCATCCTCGCTCACATAGAACTTATAGTCCGCCGCCGAAGCAGCGCGAAAGGCGTTGACTGTCGAGTCGGAGCTCACGTCGGTAGGATCGAGGACCTCGGCCGTAATGGTGTACTCGCCCGCGGCAAACTGATCCTTGGCGCTTTGGTTCGACGAGCTCGCGTCATTGGCGGCAAAACTCACCGTATCGCCGAGCTTTTTGCCCGAAGCCTTCAGGAACTTCGAAGTTACCGCGACCTCATCGGCGCCCTCGGGCAAATCGCCGTTCACGAGCACTGGCTGATCGATGTTCTCCTTGGAGAGACTTTGCACGACCACGCGCTCGCGCGTTGTGCCCACGGCGGTGTAGGCGGTCTCGGTGTAGATACCCTCGGCCGTCTCGACGCCGTCGACCTCTTGAATGGCCGCAAGATCGTCACGCGTAAGACCATAGGTCGACTGCACATTAATGTCATAGACATTCTGCTGGTCAAAATAGGCGTCAACCGAATCGCACAGGTCCTCGCAGCCCGCCTTAAGACCGCACATCACACTCACGCCGAGCGCGGTGATGACCACGATGGACAAGAAGCGCTTAAGACTGCCTCGGATTGTGCGGTAGATGCCACGGCGAAACACCGCCGGCACCATATCGTTTGAGCTTTGGGCAGTGCGGTAGGTCGTAAAATCCTGCTCTCGCTCCGTGTTCTGCGCGTCGCGGCGTTGGCTGTTTTGGCGGTCCTGATTCATGGGCGCTACCACTCGATCGTCTCGATCGGCACGGGATTTTGCTGGACCGTCTCGCTCTCCACGCGGCCGTTCTTAAAGCGGATCAGGCGATCGGCCATGGGCGCCAGCGCGGAGTTGTGGGTGATGATAATGACCGTGATGCCTTGCTTGCGACAGGTGTCCTGCAGCAGCTGCAAGATCTGCTTGCCGGTTTTGTAGTCGAGGGCGCCCGTGGGCTCGTCGCATAGAAGCAGCTTGGGGTTTTTGGCCAGCGCGCGGGCAATGGACACACGCTGCTGCTCGCCGCCCGATAGCTGCGCGGGGAAGTTAGCAAGGCGGTCGCCCAGGCCAACCTGGCAAAGCGTTTGCTCGGCATCGAGCGAATCGGGGCAGATTTGCGCCGCAAGCTCAACATTTTCGAGCGCCGTCAGGTTGGGGACCAGATTGTAGAACTGGAAGACAAAGCCGACGTCGGCGCGGCGGTATTCCACGAGCTGCGCCTCGTTAGCGGAGCTCACATCGCGCCCGTCCACCGTCACGGTGCCGGAAGTCGCCGTATCCATGCCACCCAGAATGTTGAGCGCCGTGGTTTTACCGGCGCCCGAAGCGCCCAAGATAATGGCAAGCTCGCCACGCTCAACGGTAAAGCTCGCGCCGTCGAGCGCGTGAATGCGGGCATCGCCCTCGCCGTATGCTTTGATGACGTCTTTAAATTCGATATAGGCCATCGATCGGTTCCCATCTGGTCGGATAACTCTTTAGTATTACCCATTTCGCACCTATCAAAAAGAGACAGGTTTATTTTGGCAGGTTTTATATGGGGAAACGTACCTCTTTGGGGGCAGCGCGGGACGCGCAGGGGCGGCCGTGCAGATCGGCACAGCCGTCTCACGTGGAATCGACCGACGCCTGCCTTTCCGTGACACCGGCAACTCGTTTTTGCTTGTTGGCATGGCCGCCATTATGCCTTGGGACTGAGCACTCAAATTCTCACTCCTCATTGCCACGCTTGCCGCAAGCTATCAGGGTGACGAGATGACAACGCTCGCTGTAGCAGCGCAGCCACACTCTATAAGCGAGGCGTTTGCCAGCAAAAAAGCGCGCGACAGGGTAAGCCCGCCGCGCGCTATCCTATGCGGACTAGTTATTGTTGTTGGTCATCGAGGCCACTGCTGCCGCAAGATTGGAAATGGGCATCGTCTGCAACCAGATGCGACCGGGACCGGTGAGCACGGTGTTGAACACGCCCTCGCCACCAAACATGATGTTTTTGACGCCCTTGACCATTTGAGCGTCGATGCTCACGGTCTCCTCAAAGCCGGCCACGTTGCCGGTATCCACAATCATCTGCTGGCCAGCAGCGAGCTCGTACTCAACCAGGTCGCCGTCGATCTCGGCAAAAGCAACACCCGAGCCCGTGAGCTTCTGCATGATAAAGCCCTCGCCGCCAAAGACGCCGGCCTTTGCCTTCTTGTTAAAGTGAATGCTCAACTCGACGCCACTTTCCGCGGCAAGGAACGAACGCTTCTGCAAAATCCAGCTCTTGCCCGGACCGATCTCGATTGGCACGATGCGGCCGGGGAAGCAGGAGCCAAACGCGATCATGCCATCGCCACGCGCGGTCCAAATGTTTTGGAACAATGCCTCACCCGAAAAAGCCTTGGAGAACATCTTGCCGATGCCACCGCCCGAGGTAGACATTTCCATGTTGGGGGTCATCCAAGCCATGGCGCCGCTTTCGGTGATCATGGATTCGCCATCGCTAAGGTTGCACGTAACAACCGGGAAAGCCCCTCCGCCGATCTCGTACTGCATGACCGTCTCCTTTCCACTCAGGAGCCGAATAACGATGCCTATATTTTAGCAGGTAGAGATGCATATGTTCACACCGCCCATGCCCTCTCCTGCGGACGTTTCCCCAGCCTTGATTGGCAACTTCATCCGAACACCTCCCATATTC
>NZ_QSFR01000027.1:0-19006 GCF_003467925.1 Collinsella sp. AM43-1
TTGTCGCCGAGCACCAGGGCGCACGGCTCGCCGGCGATGAACTCCTCGCCGATGGTGAACGCCTGCGCCAGGCCGTCCGGCGAGGGCTGCTCGGCGTAGGAGAGGTTCACGCCGTAGCGCGAGCCGTCCCCGAGCAGGCGCTCGAAGTTGGGCAGGTCGGTCGGCGTGGAGATGACCAGGATGTCCCGGATGCCCGCCAGCATGAGGGTGCTGAGTGGGTAGTAGATCATGGGCTTGTCGTAGACCGGCAGCAGCTGCTTGGAGGTCACGAGCGTGAGCGGGTACAGGCGCGTGCCGGACCCGCCGGCGAGGATGATGCCTTTCATAGCTGATAAGCCTTCCAAAATATAGTCATAGTGTTAATTCAAGTTAATTATAAGATTAAGGAAGTTCCAAGGCGTGAACTATGCACAAGAACCATGGACCAAATGAACACATACACAATTAAATTTACAGAGTGCCCAGGAGACCAAGCATTGCTTGGCTTCGTCAGTAAACAGTGGCCAATCCGCACTAGGTTGCATACGTACGGACTGGCCCATCAGACAAAGCAAGCTAACGCGTGCTCATCGGACAATGGTAAGGGTCACCATTTACATAATAATCGGCCCATGCAGTCCGCAATTTACCCTGTTCACGCATAAAACGAGCCCTCTTTGCACCAGTTTCATAACCACGGCTAAACGACTCATAGTGGTAAAGAAGCGCATCAGCATCAAACACGACCAACTGATCAAGAGAACGAACCCTTAGGCAATAATCAACATCATTAAAGGCCACTTCAAAACTTTCATTAAAACCGCCCAGCTGTTCGAATATAGAGCGTTTCGTCATCATGCAGGCTGCAGTAACAGCGGAAAGGTCCTGAGAGATTACAGCTCGGCGCATATAGCCAGGATCGTCACGGTCAATATTATTGAAGACGTGAATGGGGCCGCCCATTTCGTTCTCGCTGTTGCAGTAAATCATTAAAACGCCAGCATGCTGAACGGTGTTATCAGGGTAGAGAAGTTTTGCGCCAACGGCACCCACATCATCGCGTTGGCAGAAACCAAGCATTGAAGAAAGCCAGTTCGGCTCAATAACTTCAGTATCATTATTCAAGAACAAAAGGTACTCGCCATTGGTCATACCGACACCGTAGTTATTAATAGCAGAATAATTAAAGGAGCCTTCCCAGGTTGCAACTCGAACATTATCAAAAGTGGCGCAAACGCTGTCGTAATACTCGAATGTCTCTTTCTCGACACTATTATTTTCGATAATAAGGATCTCGTAGCTCGAATAAGATGTTTTGCTTTCAATTGAATCAATACATCTACGGAGAACTTCAACGCTGTCCTTGTTTGGAATAACAATACTTACAAGGGGCTCATCCTTAATGGCGTATGAGACATGATAGAAACAGGGGGTATCGGTCAGCTCCGCTACGGCATTTAGGCCGCATCTATCCAAATGCTCTTGCAAAGCACGTTTGCCTGCCTCGTCGGCATAATTCTTATTACCAGCACTCTTAGCGGTAGACGAATCGCTGATACGCCAGTGATAGAGAACCTCGCGAACATGGAAAATATTCTTAGTTCTTTCGCAAAGACGCAGCAAGAAATCATAGTCTTGTGCACCATCGAATGATTTTCGAAGCATGAGATCTTTAACGAATGAAACACGAACACAGAGCAAATGAGTAATGTAATTGTGAACACGTAAAAGATCGAGATTCAAGTCAGATTTATAGTGAGGGTCGACATACTCACCATCTTCATTTAAAAAGTCTTCGTCACAATACAGGGCATCTGTTTCAGGATGAATCGATATCCGTTCCGCATACCTGTATAGGGCAAATCGATCGAGCGTATCGTCATGATCGAAGAACACAATGTAGTCACCGGAAGCAGCCTCAATACCGGCGTTTGTATTCTCAGCAATTCCCTTGTTTTCAGTTAAGGGAACAACCTTAACTCTTGAATCCGACAGTCTAGCAAGCTCATCAGAAAGCGCAGCATTATTCGGGCTAGCATTTACAAGAATTAACTCCCAATTTTCATAAACCTGCTCCTCAACCGAATTAACCATATCCCAGAAAAAAGAGACAGGGGTATTGAAGAGAGGAACAATAATGCTAAATTTCACACCCTGTTGAATTGAGGGGACATCGTTAGAGCGAACGAAAGATAGCGAACGATTTCGCATTTTTGAAGCGTGTGCATAGGACTCAATATAAGCAGATTTATAAAAGACGGGAGACTTCGAATCCAGCATAAATTTAACAGCAGCCGGGTCGAGAGACAGAAAACCTGAGCCATAGGGGGAGTCTCCAGAAGCAACCAAGCAAAATGTCTTATCGCCCTTAGGAATCCTCAATGAAAAACTTGTCTCGTAGCGATGAAAACCCTGAAAGCCAATCTGAGAAGGATGTCCCATTCCGACATGATACTCATCGAGTAAGTTTGAATCTCCGTTAGTCACATATACATTCTTAACGGAATCTCGCTGTGGGGAACAAATAACCCCCTTAATGATAATCTCATCTTTGTTATATGCCTCAATTGCGACATTACAACGAACGTGTATTTTTCCAAAATATGAATCAGATTCAATATCCCTAAACCGAGATGTTAATGAAGAGTTAATTTTATAATTGAATCGAGATAGCCATTTTATAGCATTAAAAGATAATCTTGTTTTAAACCCGCACTTTCCGGTTACGGAAATCAACAAGCCCTTACAGGAAAGAAGAGGGACCGCAATAGTGGCAACTTCTTCTTTAAGTTGATAATGAAGCGAAAACGGAACGCTAGCCCCCGCATCTGTAACAACGCTAACAGAAATATTATCTATTTCGCTCTGCTGCAAGAAGAACGGAATATACGCGGCACCGAATCCCCGACATATCCCTCGATAACTAATGCCCATAAAAGTGACCAACCTTTTTAAAGTAGAAACTAATAAGAATAATCAGATGAAATACTCTCTAGCAAAGTTTTAACGATAACAATTCACTCACAAACGGCAAGGATAGGATGCCGACAGAATATAGGATGCTAAAGCGCCGCTATACTGATCAATCTAACTATATAGATGCAATTAGCGAGACAGGTGCCATAGAGCACAAGATTGCAGACATTCGCCTCGCATCTAACTTTAGCTGTCCTCAATCCAAACATCAGCACAGGAAGGGCGGGTAAAAAATACCTCCCCTGAACACCCATAATGAGTTCCTCCGTATTAAACGTCCATCCGATCCACATCGAAACAAAGGCTCCAGCAAAAGCAACCAGAAACGCCACAACAAATGCTACGGCGACTTTCGGAGCTAGATAGCAGTCATCTGACGCTGACCCCACAAGGCACATGAACCCAAAAAACAAATATGGGAGCATTAAAAAGGTCGGCATAATTAAACTCTTTTGAAACCAGCCAAGCGAATAACCAAGAGTAGTCAACCAATAAAAATCACCTAACGAATCAAAAGTAGCCATAAGCATCTTAAAGCTGTGACAGGGATGAAAGATGATGTCAGAGAGAGTGTAGAAAGTGCCAGTCTCTAGCCCGCGAACCGATTGACCGCTTTGGGCAGTTAGGTTAGCAATCGACGCCGTTCTAAACAAAATTACCGATGTGAGCATTACAAACACAAGGCCAATTTTAAAGAACTTGCCATCGCGTTTTGACTTAAATTTAGATAAGGGGATAAGCAAAAATAGACATATTATTCCTGAATAGATAACTTTACACGGAGCAAGTAAAGCGCTGAACAGAAACACCGGCGCAATAAATCGGCTGTCCAAGTGACCATCTGAAGAAAAAAAACCCTTCATCAAAAGCGAAAATACAATTAAAGAATAGCCGATAATTCCAGAATCATATGAATAAGAAGCCGCAAGATGGAGCGTCATGGGCAGGAAAGACACAAAAGCAATGATGCATTTACCCTTCGGAGCAGTCTTAAAAGCAAAAAAAGAGCAGGCCACAAAAACGACAATAGATCCAATACGACCAAGATAAAACGTTAAATATGAGTTCAAATTTAAGCTGAGCCCTAGAAAAAGACCTACAAGAGACCCAATCTTTGCAGGAATATTTTCGCCACCAAAGGTATAACTTATTTCAGAAAATTTCTCGATTTTTAGATTAGACGTAGTCGAAAAGAGGCCCTTAATTAAATCGTTATAGTTCACTCCAGATATATAAGGATCTGTGTTTCTGTATAAATCGTAATCTGATGAACGAACATAAAATCCGTCAGATGCTACCCCATGCCCGCCGGGCAACATATCAAGAAACCAATAAGACGAAAAAAAATGATGTGCTTCATCTGGTACAGAAAAAGGGGTGAATACAAAGCACATTAAGAGACAGAAAAACAAAAGTAATAGCAAGTACTTCGCATTATCGGAAATCCGAATAGAATCGTTAGCAACAATTAAAAGAAAGACCAAGCACAACGCAGCTTCGGTAACGAGCACAATCAGTCTAGGATTTAACACAAACCAATATAAGCAAAATAAAATGAAGCAGAAGCATCCGGCAAACCGGACCAGCGATTTACAATTAAGCATTAAAAGCTCCAAGAGTTAAGGGGCAAAAACGAATATATCCTATACGTCATTGCTGCGCATGCTGAATGAATAGAAATAGTTCAAAATCCGGGCCAAAGGTTTGGGCCAGAACTTCAAAAACATTTCTAGATCCTCCCTGCTTCTAGTTTCATCTTTTATAGAAGCAGTAGTTTCAGAGCCTTCATGAATACGATGCCGCATCAAAATGCTAGCTGAATAAACAAAGGAGCCATCCAGGCGCGAAAAACGCTCCCAAGTTTCCCAATCAAGACTGCATTTCATATCATCTAAAAAAAGAGGGGTTGGGAGAATTGATGAGTTGTAAGTTACCGATGGGCAACAAATGGGAGAGCCGAATGAGAGAAGACGATGCTTTTCCCTTCTGCTCGCAAAATACCCTTTCTTCTTTATACCTCGAAGCAGGAATCTTTTAAAATTCAAAAGAGGAGTGTCATCGACGGGTTCATCGTTTCTGAGCTCTCCATAATCTGAAAAAAAGATCGACATATCACTGACCAAATTTGCACATTCGAGCATCTTCTTCGTATATTCAGGAAGGTACACATCGTCCTGATGAGCAATTGTGACTAGTGACGTCTCAGCATGCTCAACGGCACAATTCCAGTCATGAGCAATTCCGGGTTTACCGCTATTGATAAATAGCGGTAAACCGTTTTTATTAGCAATGGACTGAATATGATTGTTTGGTGTCGAAGTCGAAATAATGATATTCGATCTGACCGTTTGGCTCATCAAAGACGAGACGCACTCTCCCAAATAAGGAGACTCACCATATGCACAAACCACAAAGGTGTGGTCATCAGAAGTAAACACCGTAAATTACTCCTCGCGGATTGATTCGATCTCTTTCTCCAATAGAGCTATCCGTTGACTTAAATTAGCGATAGCTGTTGCCTGCTTGCTCGACAAGCAACCCAGAGAAAGAACAATACATAACAGAAATAAAAACCCAACAACGAAAATGAAGTTAGATAAAGTCACGAACCCGAAAAAGGACGATATCACATATAAAGGTTGGGGAAAAAGCGCACACACCAGCAACGCGAGGACAAGCCCAAGCCACAAAAGCGAATACTTCAATTGCAGCTTATCTTTAAGAACAAGGCGAAGGACAAATACCGCCAAAAGCAAGCATGCAACAATTATTCCGACACGCAACGACATTTGCATAGTAAAGATCCTCAATTCGAATAAGCGGAAATAATAATTGCAAGTGTTACCTTTATCATGTAATAAACGCTGCTAAATCCAGAAATGGAAGACTTTCCTCCCTGGCGCTCCTTCATTACAACCGGCACCTCGGTAACGGTAAGACCCTTAACCATTGCAGCAACAGCCGAGTCCGGTTCTGGATAATCCGCTGGATACTTTTTACAAAAAAGCCCTATCGCCTTTGATCCACATGCCCTAAAACCAGAAGTCGGATCTGAAATTCTAGAGTGAGTCGTGATTGAAATAACGTAAGAAAGCCACTTTATTCCAACACGCCTCATGAATGTCGATTGAAAACCATCGGTCTTCTCAAGAAAGCGAGACCCGATTACGAGGTCGCTTCCATTTGCAATCTCCTTAATTAGATGCGGGATATACGATGGATCATGTTGACCGTCGCCGTCAACCTGAACGTCAATGTCATAACCAAACCGTTGAGCATACTTATGCCCCGCCTGTACAGCACCACCTATGCCCAAATTCTGAGGTAAGTCGAGCACATTTATGCCATTGTCCTTACAAACCTGAAGGGTATCATCTGTCGACCCGTCATTAACGACAACATAATCGTAACCACAATCTACGACAGATTGAACGGTTGCAACAATATTATCTTCCTCGTTATATGCGGGAATTATCACCAGCACGCGCGATTTAGAAACCATCATTATCCTTAGAAGAACATCAGTAACCCTAAAATTATAGAACACAGTGTGAAACAATTATCATCAACCAAAAGTTTCACTATCATTATGCATCATCTATTTATATGAGACCGAAAAGTGTGGTTAAGTACCGTGAACATTCAAAATGAAAGACATTTAAAGCAGAGAGCTATTGAGCCATTATCAGTAGCACAGAACACCTTTTTTAATGCAATAGGATGTCTTTGCTATCTTGGCTGCCAATGGGTTACGACCGTAATGGTTGTAAGGCTTTCGTCTTCCTATGGAAATTCCGGCCTCTATGCCTTTGCAATGGCAACGGGTATTATATTTGCCTCAATAGCTTTATATAAAGTGCGTACATTCCAAGTATCTGATATTTCAAATCAATTCAGCAACTCAAGCTATATCGCATTTCGTTTAATAACAATTCTTATCGGCTGGATCGTTTGCGCCGTCTATATCCCCATAGCCACAAATCGCCAAATGAGTCTAATCGCTGTCTCGCTCCTTTACCTTGTCTTTAAAACAGATGAGAGCTTTAGCGATGTGCTGTATGGCATTTATCAAAAGAACGGAAGAATGGACTATATCGGCATTTCGCAATTCACTCGAGGCTTTTTATCACTTTGTACTTTTTCAGTTGGATTAGCCTTAACGGATAGCCTTTCAACTGCCATTGTTTCAATGACAGTAAGCTGCATGCTTGTCACTATTGTTTACGACTTGCCGCACGCAAGACGATTCGGTTCCATCAAGCCCATTTTTGATAATTCATCACTATTGTCGTTGGCCAAAATATGCTTCTTTGCAATGTTAGCTAGTCTGTTAGCCAACTCCATCGTATCTTCGGTTCGCCAGTATTTCGGTATTGTGAACGGAAGCGAAGCACTCGGACATTATGCAAGCGTCGCGACACCTGCAGTATTAATTCAAGTTGCTGCCACCTACCTGTATAGCCCGCTAATCGGAAAACTCGCTGCAGATCTCAAGAAAGATAGGGTTCTATTTCTCAAATCATTCATTAAAACCATGGGAATGCTAATTCTCGTAATGGGTATTTGTGTTTTAGCCTTAAGTCTCGTTGGCAGCAAACTGTTAACCGTTGCATTCGGAGACAGCATTCAGCCCTACACATATTTGTTCCCATACGTTTTAATCGCGACAGCAGCTGTAGGCCTTCTTCTTTATTGCAATGACGTTTTGATTATCCAAAGACGAATGAAGCAAACACTGATCTGCAATGGCGTCGCTTTCGCATGCGCCATTGTTAGCGCCATACCCCTTATTGCTATATCCGATATGAATGGTATCAACTATTCAATTATCCTTGGTTGTTCAATAGCAATTCTAAGTTCGCTGTTCTGCATTATCCGTAGGTAGCCCTTTACCGACGACACTATCTATTTAAAATGCGCAATATCAAATAAACCAATGGGGCGATATCGAAATACTGATATCGCCCCATTGGTTTCAGCTTCAATTTATACGCTAGCTTTTCTCAACCAGCTTAACCTCAAGCGCTTCCATATGCAGGGCCTCGCCAGTTGTACCGGCGTACTCACCCGATTTAACCCAGTTGAGCCAACCCTTGCTTTGCACATGAACTCTATAGACGACGTCATAATGCTTGGCAAGATCTCCCGTCAGTTTCATTTCAACAGCCTCAACAGCGAGAGACTTCCCCGTAGTACCAGCTACCTTTCCATTTTTGACCCACATTTGCCAACCGATATTCTGAACATGAGCTCGATACTCGATGTTACCGGAATACCCAAGGTCGGGCTTGCTAATCGTCAACGCCTCAATAGCAAGATTTCGACCAGTTGTGCCCGCCGTCATGCCCTCATAAACAGGTTCCTGCCAACCAAGATTTGAAACATGAGCCTTAATCGAAAACGTTCTCTGAATAGAGGGCTGATTCGTATCCCCTGGAGCGGGCGAACCCTTTTCAACCAAAACGACCTGGTATGCCTCGAGCCTTAAGCCAAACCCAGTCGTTCCAGCAACCTGATCATTGCAAGCCCAGCCAAGCCAGCCCTTGTCCTGAACATGAGCGCGATAGTAGACGTCATAACGATTGGCCATCTCACCAGTAAGTCGAATTTGGATAGCCTGGACAGACTTGCTCTGACCCGTAGTACCGGAGACTTCTCCCTCTTTCACATAGTCTTGCCAACCGTAATCGGAAACATGCGTCCTGTACTCCAGGCTGCCATCGTAGGGAGCATTCTGCAGGTTGAGAGTAACAGCCTCGACAGCCTTGGACTGACCAACGGTGCCAGAAACATTTCCGTCCTTGGAAGCCGTCTGCCAACCGTCATTCGAAACATGCGAAGTTGCCAAAACATCAAGCAAGCCTCGTGACACCTTGACGACGTCGTAGCCAGACTCACCTTTTTTGAAATAAGTCAAAGCACCGCTATCGTGCGAATAGATCGCGAAGTCGTAATTGGTCGTAGCAAGTATGGCATCCGAAAATTCCACGAGATAGCAGGAGTCATCTTGCTTGCAAAGGGACCTGATAGCCGCGTCTGAGTCCTCAGTAATAGGCGAAGCAAACCAATCCATAATCGAATAATCGATAGCAGCGCCGGGCTTCAACGCTTCGGACTTCGTAGAATTCCAAAGTCCACCGGCAGCATCGGCACTGGCCGAGTTGTATGTACTAGACCCGTAGCCCGACAGCCCAATCTCCGGATTAAAGAAAAGGATCAGTTCCGCAGCAACGGAAGAATCAACATCGGTAATACCAAGACGGTCAAGCTGCTCCTGCTTTTGGGGATACATGCCCGTCGGTGTGTTCGGATGCCCCTTGTAATAATACAAGTAGTCATCGCCATAGATGACTTCCGTCAAGTTGGCATAGTCGTCAAAATTCTGCTCGTAAGAAACATACGTTCCAAGCAGCATCATTACCTTTTTGCCCTGTTGAGTCGCCGCATCAAAATAACCATCGTTAAAGTTGTACAGTGCCTTAAACGCTTGGACCGTATCCTCTCCCCTATTTTGCAAGCTCGTAAGCATGCTCGAAACGTTTACTTTCTTAACGTTGGGGTCTGAGGCGATTCTATTGACAAAAGCATTATCGTCACCGCTTGTAAACAAATTGGTGCGAGTCATCCACCACTGAGTACCGGGCTCAATACTCAGCACGGCATACATAGAATCCCAGTGATCGTGATAATCGCTATACGACTTTGAGACCTCACCGGTTTCGTATTCCTTATTCTTAGCAGCGTTCCATAAAGCAATCAGCTCAGCTTGCTTAGAATCTGGATCCTTGACGTCAAAGGCCTCGTTGGTAAATACATACGTGGCAGAGCCATCGGACAACAGCCGAATGGAGTATTGACCAGTGGGAATTTTATTGGCGTAAATCATCCTATGAATCAACGAACAGGTAATGTCATTGATATACAGATTGAACTTTGCATTGGGGTTGATCTTGTAGAGAGTAGCGACATAATCCGCGAACGCCTGATAGCTCGAACTAGAAGCATTCTCCTCACGAGTCAGATACGGAAGACCATACATCCCGGACGGAAGCGAGTTCCAGTTATAAGCACTTGGACGATCGAGCATTACAATCGACGGAATGGTCGTTCCGGCAGAAGAGGTGCCGATATCCCAGAAAGATAGCGAATAGAGAACAACAGGGAAAGAAGCACTCAAAGGGGCAAGGTTGTATTCACTCGCAGAAATGCCGATTGACTGATGGTCCTCATGAACGATGTTTCCGTTCTTCAAATACTGCAACGTAACGTCAAACGGACCATAATCGCTAAATTCAATTTCACTGGAGCTGGAATCCAAATCTCCGAGTGCGATCGTGCTGGAAACAGAACGGGTAACCTTCCCTCTATACGACATGGAGCCCGCCACCCTTATCGAATCAGCGATACCGAGTCGATTTATATCCTCGACCTGCGGAATATTCAGGGTTACTTTGGTCGTCTCCCCAACCTGAGAAAGAGAGCAATCAAAGACATACGGGACATAAGCGCCAGCGGTATCGCCGGGCGCCGCGTCGCCCTTCTTTACAATAACGATCTGTATTGCTTCAACGGCATAAGACCAACCGGTGGTTCCCGCAGTCGACCCATTTGAGGCCCATCCAAGCCAGCCGAAATTAGAAGCATGAACGCGATAATACAGGTCATAAGAAGCTGCCCTGTCACCCGTCAGCTTAAGCTCGACGGCTTCAATCTGAAGGCCCTTTCCCGTCGTGCCAGAGACGGCTCCATTAGAAACCCAACCCTGCCAGCCTTCATTTTGAACATGAGAGCGATATTCGATACCAAGGTCTTCTGAATTGGGAAGGGAAACCCTGAGCGCCTCAAGCCTACGAGACTGGCCCGTTGTGCCAGAGATCGAACCATTCGATGTAAACGTCGACTCCCAACCAATGCCTGAAATGTGAGATTTATAGCTGACGTCCGGGACCGCCTCTTCGGGCTCCACGGCAGCATCAATCGAAGGCGCCGTTTCATCGGCTACAGCAGCAGTTTGATCCGAGGGTTCGGATTGGGTCTCTGGAACGGATTCATATTCGTTGGAACCATCATTTTGATCTGCCCAACAAGCCAAAGGGCTCAAAAGCAGCATCGTCATGAAGCAGGAAATCAGAACAATAAATGCTCTAAATTGCCTTTTCAAAAGAATCGCCTCCTAGATAGACAGTCGTCAATAACCATACTATCGGGAGTTAGCTTCATTAATGTCACCAATTAGGTGAACGAAGAAAAAGGAGCCTAATCCAACGGCAAGGGCCCTTTCCTGTTGCCAAGACTACGGCAACAGGAAAGGGCCCTCCAACAAGCTCTCGCCGCTTACGGGAATAGTTAGTAGATTACCACCTTGGTAGCAAGGGGCACGTTATCCCAAATCCATTTAGCGCAATCGATGGGCAAACGCACGCAGCCTTGTGAAATATGCATTCCCATTCGGCTGTCCATGGGATTAAAAGTTCCCTGGTAGTACGGTATTGAATGGAACAGATAGTCACCGTAAAACTGCGTGTAGTAGTAGCAGGTATACCCATGTCCAAATGAGTAGCCCTTGCCGGTGACGGTATACTCACCCGTAGGCGTTGGAGTACTAGGGGCGCCGGTAGAGCAAGTCCAGTATTGAGCGTAACTCCACGACCCGCGCTGTCCACGAAAAACTCCAAGGCGGCATGCTTGCCTGTCAACCATAATGAGCCAGCTTGTGCTGCTCGAATATCTATTAGCTCGATTAAGCATAGTCATCATATCTGCCGGCAACAAGGGCTGGTCAGTAAACGGACGCGCAGTAGAACCGGGAGCACCAGTGCCCTTGGGAACAATCTTCACTTGAACGGACTCGACTCTGCAGCCTATCCTAGACGTACCCGAAGGCCTCCCATTTGAGGTCCAATCGAGCCACCCAAAGTCTTGGCAATATGCTCGATACCAAACATCAAAGTAGTTCGATAAATCACCGGTCAACCTAATCTTAAGAGCCTCGATACGCTTTGCGCAGCCTACTGTGCCAGCGACATTCCCATTGGAAGTCCAGCCTTGCCAGCCCACATCCTGTACATGGGCGGAATACTCAATACCACCCGATACGTTACTGGAAACAGTCAACTTCAGTGCCTCAATAGCAAGCGATCTGCCAGTTGTGCCCGCAACACCACCGTTGCCAACAGGATTCATCCAACCAAGCGTGGCGACATGCGCCTGGAGCGTTAGAGCTGGAGCAGAGACAAATGCGGGCGCAGACGACGCGCCAGGATCCCCGCCCTTCGCGACAAGCTTAATTTGGACAGCTTCTATCTGGATATTTAACCCGGTAGTTCCAGCGGAATCGCCGTTTTTGGCCCAACCCAACCAACCATAACCAGCCGAATGAACTCGATAGTAGATGTCATACTGATTCGCCAGGGAACCATTTATGCGCAGTTCAAGAGCCTGAATGGCCAATCCTTGTCCAACGGTCCCAACATAACCGGCAGACCGCCATTCCTGCCAACCAATATTGGCAACATGGGCTCGTGCCTCAACTAGAGAATCATCATCCACACCGGACAACGACACATTCAGAGCTTGAAGCGAAAGCGATTTTCCCGTTGTCCCGGCATCCTGCCCATCTAAAACAAATGGAGACCACCCACGATTAGCGGAATGAGCCTGATATACAACATGAGCGCAATCGGCGGAAGTATTGGAAACAAATGCTCCGTCCGTTACTCCGGGAGCGCCTCTGCCTTTACTGATAATCCTTACTTCGACAGCCTTAAGGAATGAACCCGGTATCGTTGCCCCCGCATCCGCGCCATTACACGCCCAGCCAAGCCATCCTTTTTTGGAGTCAAAACACCGATACCAAACGTCATAGGCATTAGACAAATCACCAGTAAGAGTCAATCTCACGGCCTTCAAAGTACGGCCATCATTCTTAGAATTGAGCGCGGCACCGTCAGAAACAACTTCGCTCCATCCACTAAATTCATAGCAGCCTGAATAACCGATTGAACCTGAAGTCTCTTGATTATCAAACGAAATAGAAAGCGAGGTTAAAGGTTCAGAGCCGCTCTCGAAACCCATTAAAATCGTTTTACCCTGCACAGTGCCCAAACTATTGCCATTAAGGCCATACGAACTGCCATTCAGAACATCCGTAGCCCCAATGAAATGGTTCAACGTATCGCCGGGAGCAGAGCAGCCCTTTTCGACCAACATAATTTGAATACCCTGAATGGCGGCACCCTTCCCCACCGAGCCCGCAGGAGACCCATTGGACGTCCAGCCCAACCATCCGCCCAATTTGGAAGCATACACACGGTACCAAATGTCGTAAGTTGCAGATATCTCGTCGTTCAGCTTAAACTGAACGGCCTCAATGGATCGAGACTGCCCGGTCGTGCCAACAGTACCTGAAGACCAGCTTTGCCAACCAATGCCAGAAACGTGCGCGTGAGAGAAAATAGAGCCTCCGTGGCCATACCAATTAACACCAAGCGACAGTGCCTCGATTGCATTTCTTGAGTCAATGACCCCCGATGTCTTTCCGTCCGCGACAACGCCCATCCATCCAACATTGGAGATATAAGATCGATAGGAAACGGTAGGCGGTTCCTGAGAATGATCCCTAAAGGCATCGCCTCGCGCTGGCGCATCTTGAGCATTTTTTGGAAGTACCTTAATCTGAATAGCTTCGATCTGGTAAGCATAGCCCTGTGTTCCAGCAGGTTCACCATTTGAGGCCCAGCCAAGCCAACCAACATTTGCAGAATGAACGCGATACCAAATGTCATACGAATCAGAAAGACTGCCCGACAAGGATAGCCTGATTGCCTCGATGGCTCGCGACTGTCCAACTGTTCCAGAAACCTGCCCGTTGCCCACCGGCTGAGGCTCCCATCCGATCCCGGAAATGTGAGATTGGACCGAAATGCTGTCATTCCCCAAAGGGCTGCCATCCTGTGAAAGCAGATTGATCTTGAGGGCTTCGACGCGCTTTGCACGACCTGTAGTGCCGGCCGTCATTCCATTTGAAACGGGAGCTTGCCAACCAATATCCTGCACATGAGTCTGATATGAAACAGAGCCAAATACAGTGGATACATCATTTTCGGATTTCGCCGAATCAGTTGCATTGGAGGTAGACTCGCTAGAAACGGATGAGGAAGAATCATCGTCTGACACAGTCGGCTGCTCGACTTCAGCCCCCTGTTGTTCGTTATTTAAGACGGGGCCCTCGTCTTTCGAGCTGCTGGCAGCACCGTCGGAATAATCAGTAGCCTCCGGCTGCACCTGTAAAGTATCAGCCCAGACAGAAAGGGGCGTCAGAAGACATTGGAGGATTAGTAATGGCGTCATTGCCGTTGCTAGCAACCGTTGCGTCTTTTTCATTCGGCTCCCCCATCACTCGACCATCTTTAGCATCATTATTTACCGTTTCGGCATTTGCTTAAATACCGAAAACGTGAATGGCACTTAAATAGAAACGAACGGACCGTTGCAAAACGACCCGTTCGTTTAAGTCAGAGTATCTGTTAGAACCTGTGTAAAGACACGAATAACGATCAGTTATGCAAGCGGCACGTTGTCATACCAGCCCCATTTTGGCTTGTATGAGGTGGAATAATAATCCAACCAATACGCCATATCGAGCGTCCTAATCTGACCGACGTTATCCATTACCTGATTATTGCCGATATAAAGACAAACGTGACCGTAAATGCTGCCCATGCGTGTATGCGTATGCGAAGGAACGGCAATGACCATTCCGACTTTCAGCTGAGAATAATCGATGTATTTACAATAATTCCAGTAGTAATCGCAGGCATCTGTATGGACGTTCCTAAATCCGGCACGCTCGTAGATATCTGCAATCCACTCGGAGCACAATCCCGGACCAGGAGACGGTACTTGTCGAGCAAGATCTACAATCTTCTTCTGCATGGGATTTGCAAACGCGGAAGGTTGCCCAAGCAAACACGGCGAAACGGTGCTTCCGGGGGCATTGGCGCCCTTCCTTGTAAGGCGAACTTGGACAGCTTGGACATGCGTTCCATAACCAGTGCTACCGGCAACTGCACCATTTCTAGTCCAACCAAGCCAACCGACGTTATCGACATGGACCCTATACCAAACATCAAAATAGGATGCCAAGTCACCAGAAAGAGAGATTTTTATAGCCTCAACCGAATTGGATTCAGCGGTAGACGAAAGCAGTCCTCCGTTTGTCTTACCAGAAGTCCAGCCTACATTCGAAAGATGCAGTTGATAATTAATCCCGCCGGCAACAGATGAACAAGTTTTAGCCGAAAACCCGGTGATGGGAATTCCATGACCAGTTGTACCAGACACCTCTCCGGCCGAGACAGAATTCTGCCAAGCACCTTTCACCTGAGAGGAATACGTCACCGTAGGTATTTCAAGATGGGAATATCCCGACGTATCAGGATGGGAAGCGCCCTTCTTAATGAGCTTAATCTGAACAGCCTCGAGGGAGCAGGACATACCGGTGGTGCCCGCCTCCTCGCCGTCCTTGGCCCAGGCCATCCAGCCGATGTTGGAGGCGTGGACGCGGTAGTAGACGTCGTAGTCCTTCGCCAGGGAGCCCGTGAGCCTCAGGCGCACGGCCTCGACGGCGCGGCCCTGGCCGGTGGTACCGCCCTCGGAGGCAGAGGGGGTGTCCCAGCCCTGCCAGCCGATGCCCGAGACGTGGGCGTCGATCTGGGCTGAAGAGCCGTCCGAGTAGTCGGAGCTGTCGAGCGAGAGCTTGAGGTCCTCGAGGGCGAGGCCGCGGCCGGTGGTTCCGGCGATCGCGCCGTCGGACACGGCCCCCTGCCAGCCCACGTTGGAGACGTGGGCGCGGTAGGTCAGGGACATGGGCTTCTTCTTGAAGGCGTAGTCGACGTTGGCGCCGTCGGTCGAGGGGGCGGCGTCGCCCTTCTTGACGAGCCTGATCTGGACGGCCTCGACGCTCCTGCCGAAGCCCGTGGTGCCCGCCTCCTCGCCGTCCTTGGCCCAGGCCATCCAGCCGATGTTGGAGGCGTGGACGCGGTAGTAGACGTCGTAGTCCTTCGCCAGGGAGCCCGTGAGCCTCAGGCGCACGGCCTCGACGGCGCGGCCCTGGCCGGTGGTACCGCCCTCGGAGGCAGAGGGGGTGTCCCAGCCCTGCCAGCCGATGCCCGAGACGTGGGCGTCGATCTGGGCTGAAGAGCCGTCCGAGTAGTCGGAGCTGTCGAGCGAGAGCTTGAGGTCCTCGAGGGCGAGGCCGCGGCCGGTGGTTCCGGCGATCGCGCCGTCGGACACGGCCCCCTGCCAGCCCACGTTGGAGACGTGGGCGCGGTAGGTCAGGGACATGGGCTTCTTCTTGAAGGCGTAGTCGACGTTGGCGCCGTCGGTCGAGGGGGCGGCGTCGCCCTTCTTGACGAGCCTGATCTGGACGGCCTCGACGCTCCTGCCGAAGCCCGTGGTGCCCGCCTCCTCGCCGTCCTTGGCCCAGGCCATCCAGCCGATGTTGGAGGCGTGGACGCGGTAGTAGACGTCGTAGTCCTTCGCCAGGGAGCCCGTGAGCCTCAGGCGCACGGCCTCGACGGCGCGGCCCTGGCCGGTGGTACCGCCCTCGGAGGCAGAGGGGGTGTCCCAGCCCTGCCAGCCGATGCCACTTACATTAGCGTTAACTTGCACAGAGCCATCTTCAACGGGATTCAGGACGCTGACCTTAAGATCTTCCACTGATTTAGACTGCCCCGTTGTGCCAGCTGTAGATCCGTCGCGCTTGCTGCTCATCCAGCCAATATTCGAGACATGCGCTTCATACTGAATATGCATCTTACTGTCGTCTACGTTCAGAAAAGAACCGTTGAAGCAATAGTTCATGTCACAGCGTCCGTTAACGCCCGGAACAATGCCGCTGCTTGAGCACTGCCAGAAACTGTAGCTACCGGCATAGTCGCAACGCCAGTTGTATTGAGCGACCCAATGGTCATAACCGCTCAGAGACGGACTATCCAAGTAGTTGTTGAGCCAGTTAAGGTTCGCATAGATACCCGACTTAAAGCCAACGGCCTCCATACGGTTACAAAAAGCCTGCGCAATCTGGGCGAGCTTATCTTTGCTGAAATTTGGATCCTGCAGGATATAGTTATCCTCAAGATCGTAGTAAACGGGAAGCGACGGATGATGGCCACCGAGCCAAGCAAGTGTTCTGTCAGCCTCTTTATTGGCATCCTCTACAGAACGGGCGTAGGAGTAGTAATACACACCATAAGGAATACTGAGGCGCTCACATTCAGCAGCATTCCTCTCAAAAGAATCGTCAGGTTTTCCGTAAACAGGTCCAACCTTGAGAATGGCAAAATCAATCCCAGCGGCCTTAACCTTATTCCAATCAACGGTCCCCTGGTGATTGCTGACGTCAATACCGCGCGCGACAGCGCCATCGGGCAAAGAGTCGTCAGTTAAAGACTGGGCATCGATGTCGCCGTTGCCGTCTTCGATAAGCACGCCATTTTCATAACGCCAAGAGTTCTGTTCCAAAGAGTCGACATCAAAGGAATCCGCCCCAACGGAATCATCAGCCGAAGCCTCACCGTTAGAATCGTCAATATCAGACTCTACAGCATCAATTCCAGGCTGATCGCTGGAAGCAGAGTCCACACTCTCATCAGGACGAGCAGCATTTGCAGCGTCACCATACCATTCGGTTTGACCTTGGGAATCCGAAGCATCGTCCTGTGTTCCCTGGGAAATTTCATCTTGGGATACGCGCTCTTCAGACGCTTGAGATGTCGATTGCGAGATAGCGCCAGATTCAGCTGACAGCGCATATGCACAGTAAGGCTGAGCGACTTGCGACCAAATCATTACTAGCGCGCAAGCCAAAACCGCATACGCTTTTAGACGTTTCATGTATATCCCCCAAGATAACAGCTGAATACAGCAACACAATCAACGGTTATATTACCGCACTTCATAGAACACATTTTGAGCTTGGAAAAGCAATGCCCCCGACACAAAAAGAGGCGCTCCTATTACGGAGCGCCTCAATAGGCTCTATGCAAAAGGTCTTGCGGCACCGATCACACGACCGGGAGCGTTAACCGAACGTTCGGTAACTCCGATTCCCGGCCACGAATCGATAATTCGACCGTTACCGATATAGATTCCAATATGACCCTGGTAGTAGGCCACATCTCCCCTCTGCATGGCAGAGGTGCTAACCGGCATAAACGTGTTGTTGCGATACCAGTTCATAGAGTTATACGTCTGCTCAGGCAGCCAACGATGGTTATAGGGGTTATACCAACCCATATCCATGCCAGTCGCATACAAACATTGCAGCACTAATCCCGAACAATCAACCGCATCCCCCGGCCAAGAAGACCAAGGCTCGATATAACGCGTTCCGATATATTCACGTGCACGCTGGATAAAGGCGTTGATGCAATCCTGTCGCGAAGCGTTATAAGGAATTCGAGAAGGCGTGACATACGTGAAGTAACCGGTGCAATACGAAGGAAGCTGTACGCTATTGCAACTAACCTTTGGATAAGAGCCAGGGGTCTGATATCCCATATATCGATAGGTCTCAAAATACGAATCAGACGTAGAGCCTGGTGCGGAAGCGCCCTTAGGGACAATCTTTACCTGTAAGGCCTGAACAGGAATGCCAAGCTTCGTGGTGCCCGCCGATGATCCATTTTTGGTCCAGCCAAGCCAACCATAATTTGACACATGGACGCGATACCAAACATCAAAGTAATCAGAAACATCGCCAGTCAAGTTAATCTTCACAGCCTGGATTTGCTGTCCTTGGCCAACAGTTCCCGATGTAGCCCCATCTGAAACAGCGGACTGCCAACCGATATTGGATACGTGGGCAGAATACGATATACCGCCACTCATGGAGCTATCAGAAAGCGACAGCTGCATGGCCTCCATGGCACGGTTCTGTCCAACCGTTCCGGCAACACTGTCATTGCCAACAGGCGCTTGCCAGCCAAGACCGGAGCAATTTGCCTTAGCAGCCTTGATTGGCAACTTCATCCGAACACCTCCCATATTC